>JBCCGX010000184.1:0-11841 GCA_039029035.1 Acidobacteriota bacterium
GCCGAAGATACTCGTGCCGTCCGGCACGATGCTCCAGGTCAGCACGGTCGGGTCGCCCTGGCCCAGGCCGCCGCCGTTGGTCGCGGTGACGCTCCAGCGGTCGCCGTCGTTGAACTGGAAGTCGTTGACGGCGCCGCCGGATTCGAGGTCGAGGGAAGTTCGTAAGCGACGGGTTTCGAAGCGCTCGTGGTATCGCCCGACGAGAGCCGGGTCGGTGCCCTCGGCGAAGCAGGCCATCGGCACAAGGGCATCTTCGGGTAGCTTGGAGAAGTCTGGGACCGGGGAAGCGGTGGCCGCCAGGGTAGCGAGCAGGGTCAGGGCGAGAAAAGCAACGTGGATTCTGCCGGATGATTGCATCGAGTGGTTCTCCTTGGGGACGTTGGATCTTGCCGCGGTCGGACGCGAGGGTGGGAGACCTCACGTGGCCCCGAATCGAAGCGCTTGGCGGATTCGAGGCGATGAACAGACAGATCAACAGCCGCAGCGTCAGGCGGCAGCGATCGAGCGCGGCACTGGGACGACTTGCTGCAAGATTAGCCTATAGCGAAGTGCAGATCAATAGATTAGATGAATTACGGAAAATAGGGGCCTGTCGACTGAATCGGGGATCGATCATTGGCGCTGCGTCTGGCGACGAGGACCAGGGCTTGCGGACGTCGGCGCGGCGTCGGAGGTTGCGACCCTTGTCGCCCCCTAGACGAATCTCTTATACTCCAACACTTCGCACGTAGCGGAGAATCGCAACTGTCCGGGAGGGAGGGATCGACCGGACGGGGACCTCTTTCCTCGGAGCCAGGGTTGAGTCGGAAATTGCTCAGAGGTCTCGGTAGGACCAAGGCAGACCTGATCGATGCGGTCTACCAGCGTCATGGTGCCTTGACCAAAGGCGAGGCAGCAGAGGTTGTCGAGGCAATTTTCTCCACCGTCAAGTCGTCACTACAGGACGGCCGTTCCGTTCGAATTCGCAACTTCGGAGCGTTCGAGGTCATCGAGCGCTGCGGACGGACCGGGGTCAATCCGGCAAGCGGTGAGAAGATGTTCATCCCAGCTCACACCGGACTGAGCTTTCGTCCTTCGCGTAGCCTCAAGTCGGCGCTGACCGACGACGAGGGTAACGACTCGTAGACCAGGGAACGACTCGTCACCGAAGCAGGAGCCAGGGAGTGGCCAAGAAGCTTTACTACAAGATTGGTGAAGCCTGTAAGAAGCTCGAAATCCAGCCGTACGTTCTGCGTTACTGGGAGACCGAGTTTCCTTTCCTGAAGCCCAACAAGAGCAAGTCGGGCCAGCGGGTATACAGCGATCTCGAGATCGGCATCATCCGGCGGATCAAGGAGCTCCTCTATGAAGAGGGCTATACCATCGCCGGAGCGAAGAAGAAGCTGGAGAGTGAGCTGCAGGCGAGCGAGAACGGTGTCGAGTCGGCGGCGAGCGCGAAGAAAGCAGCGCCGGCCAAAACCACGCCTCCTGGTGGTAAGAAGGCAGGCGACAAGGCCGCCGGTGGCAAGACGACCGGTGGCAAAACGGCCGGTGGCAAAACGGCCAGCTCCAAGTCACAGCCGGCAGCGCAGTCAATGGATGCGGATGCGGCGCAGCAAATCGAGAAACTGCGTCTCGGCGTCGAGGTTGCTCTGCGCCAGACTCGGGAGATTCTCGATGCTCTGTAGCGCCCTCTCGGCAGCGGCAGAAAATCTGCCCCCAAGGGTCGAGAATCGGTGCCGGAGTAAGTACAATAGAACCGTCGGGACGTGGCGCAGTCTGGTAGCGTACCTGAATGGGGTTCAGGTGGTCGCGAGTTCGAATCTCGCCGTCCCGACCATGACTTCACTTCGACCACACCGACGCCCTCCGTTTCAGACCAAAATCTGTTCCGCCTCGACCCGGACTTGACGGCCGAAATCGTTCTTCGGAGCCGTCGACGGCAACGGCGGGGTTCTCAACGAGCATCATCGTGAAAACGATCGAAGGAAGTCTCAACGCTGCGGGTAAACGATTCGCTATCGTCGCCGCACGGTTCAATCAGCGAGTCGTCGACGCGCTAGTCGATGGCGCGGTCGATTGCCTCGAACGCCACGGAATGGCCCGTGACGATCTGACGATCGTGCGGGTCCCTGGTGCCTGGGAGGTGCCTCTGGCGCTCGATGAGCTGGCATCGCGAGGTGCGGTCGATGGGCTGATCGCCTTGGCGGTCGTCATCCGTGGTGAGACCTCGCATTTCGACTACATCTGTGGCGAGTGCAGCCATGGCGTGGCGCGGGTCTCTGCTCAGTACCGTCTCCCGATCGGTTTCGGCGTCCTGACTTGCGAATCGTCTGCCCAGGCCGAGGCGCGGGCTGGCGGCAAGGCCGGCAACAAGGGCTGGGAAGCAGCGCAGGCGGCGATCGAGATGGTCCAGCTCGTGTCGCAGCTGCGGCCGAGCGGTTCGGGTGAGTCGAGTGGCGGCGCCTGAACCGACACGAGCGAGAGGGCCGTTGGGTAAGCGGCGAAGGGCTCGTGAAATGGCGATGCAGATGCTCTACCAATACGAGCTCGGCGGAACCGATCTCGACAAGATCTTCGCAAGCTACGATCTCGAGAGCTACCTCGAAGAGGCGGAGACGGAAAGCGACGGCGAGACGGCGTCCAAGAGCCGCAAGGCGCTTCTTTCCCGAGCCAAAAAGTCGTTCGAATATGCGCGGCGCCTGGTCACCGGGACTTTGGAACAACGCTCCGGTATCGATGAGCTGATCAGCAAATACGCCGAGAACTGGCGACTCGAGCGCATGCCGACCATCGATCGAAACATCCTGCGTTTGGCGATCTACGAGATGCTGCACGAATCGAGTGTGCCGAAGGTCGTCATCGTCGACGAGGCGATAGAGCTGGCGAAGAAGTTCGGCTCCGAGAACTCCGGCCGTTTTGTCAACGGCCTGCTCGACGGCGTTTTGCAGTCGCGCCTGGCGTCGTCCGCCGCCCAAGGTAGCCGGAATTGAGGAGGAAACGAGTGCTGCGCGGGTGGTGGATGCTGATGCTGTTCGGCCTGGTAGGGCCGGCGTCTGCGACCAATCTCGGCGCCCTGGCGGTGGAAGGATTCGACCGCACCCGTCTGCTGCCGCCGGCAGGAGCTCGCGTCGAAGACTACGGCAACGTCGGGTACCGTCTCGAGTGGATCGACGATGAGATCTCGATCGAGGTCGATGCTGCGCCGATCGATAGCAGCGCGCCCTTCAACCTGCCGCGGCACGTTGGCCGTGAGCCGATCGCCCGCTTGGCGCGAGGGCTGACCGTCGGGGCGGAGACCCACTACGAAGCCATTTCCCGCGTCCTCGGCTGGGTCGCCCGAGAACTGGACTACGAGCTCGATCGCAGCCAATCGCAGGCCGCGGAGGCCGTGCTGGCGCGACGTAGCGGTTACTGTACTGGTATCGCACGGTTGACGGTCGCGTTGCTCGATGCGGTGGATATCCCGGCGCGCGAAGTGGCGGGGTACGTGCTGGGTGACGAGCCGGGGCGACCGAGTGGCTACCACCGGTGGATCGAGGCCTTCCTGCCCGATCGCGGATGGGTCTTCAGCGATCCTCTGACCACCCACCACTACGTACCGGCGACTTACCTGCGCCTCGCGGGGGAGGAGCTCGAGCCGATGCGCGGGATCGAGGGGCTGTTGATCGAGCGGCGCGATCGGGTGACGACGGTCGACCTTTACCCCCTGGCCGCTCCGGGGGTCACCGCGCGCCGCAATTCGTCGCAACAGCTGGCCGCCGCCTTGCGTATCCGGCTGGAGGATCAAAGCACCGGCACGGCGGTGCTCGAAGGCGCTACCGCCCGCTGGACCCATGTTCTGGTCGATGGGACAACGACCTTCGTCGGCTTGGATCCCGGGAACTACCGCCTGCGATTGCTGCTGCCTGGCCGAGGTGTGCTCGAGAGTCCGGTTCAATTGCCCGATCGCGTGCGCAAGGCCCTGGTGGTGACCGCCCCTGAGTTTCGCGTGGTGCAGCCCGAGAGCCAACTGCGGCCGACGGTGCCTCAGCCACCGACGCTGGGGCCAGCTTACGGCGATCGCGATACCACGGGTGTGCCAAATTGGAACCGGTGGAGCCACCGCGGCGAAATCGACACAGGGGCCGCGAGTCGAGTTGGGCGAGCGAGCCAGAGTGGACCCGAGAGCTAGAAGCCCTGAGAGCCGGAGAGGTTCAAGAGCCAAAGAGGACTGAATGATGAATCGACACGAGATCGGGCCGTGGCTTAACCGTGGCGGTATTGCCTTGGTTGTTGGCCTGACGGTCAGCGCCTGTGGCTACAATCTGGTGGGCCAAGCCAGCAACATTCCCGAGGATATCCAGACGGTTTATATCGAGCCGTTGATCAACGGGACCCAGCGCGTGCAGGTCGAGCAGATCCTGACGCAGGCGATCGTCGACGAGTTGGTGACCCGGCGGCGGTTCACCGTTTCCAACAACGCTTCCGGTGCCGACGCGATCCTGCGCGGTCGGGTGACGTCGTTCGATGTTCGGCCGTTGACCTTCGACGCCGACGGCTTGGCGGACAACTTCGAGATCGCGATTACCGCGGACATGCGCTTCGAGAGGCCACCACGCCTCGGCGACGATGAAGGCGAAGTCATCTGGGCCAATGCCCGCTATTTGTTTCGCCAGGACTACCCGCTAGATCCGGATGATGCCGGGTACTTCGATCGCGAGAACCTGGCCATCACCGAGACCTCGGACGAGTTTGCCGAGACTATGGTGACGGATCTCCTGGAAGGATTTTAGGCCAACTGGCCCTCTCGGCTGACCAAGCATCTCAACGCCGAGCACTTGCCTCAAACGGCAAGAAATCGTTCTTGATCGGCGGTTAGCTTGCCGAGCTGGTAGCTCACAACCACGAAGACTCGCCAGGAGCGGCAAGCCTTCGTCTTCGCAGTGTCTAGCCTTCCAGCGCCGCAACCGCTTTGGCGAGCCGCGAGTTGGTCCTGGCGGCGGCGTTGCGGTGGATCACGCCTTTGCGTGCTGTCGAATCGACGATGCTGGCGGTCTGCGGCAGAAGCTCGCGAGCCGCCGCGGCATCACCCGCGTCAATGGCTTGGCGTTGCGCCTTGACCGCGGTCCGGAGCTTGGAGCTCAGGCCCCGGTTGCGGTCGCGCTGCTTCTCGGTCTTGCGGATGCGTTTTACGGCAGATTTCGTATTGGCCATGGTCAACCTTTGGGGTTATCGAAGATCTCGAAGGTAGAACTCGGCTCGCTATGCGAGGCGAAGAAGCTCATGCTCTATGTTGGGATGGGTGTCGACGGCTGGTCAGCCAGTGAGCGCCTGGGTGCAGGTAGGCTTGCCTAGACGATGTGCCTCGAAGGCGCGCTCCGACGACGGTCGACGGAGTATAGAGGCCCGGAGCGTCAGCGTCAATTCCCGCTGCCGGCTGTCTCGATGCCCATCTCTTGCAGTCTTTGGGTCGCGAGGTGGGCTTCGTCGGTCCCGTCGTAGTCGCGAATGACGTTCTGTAGGTAGACCACACCCTGGGGGCGTTGACCGAGCTCGAAGTAGGCGTAGCCCTTCTTGAGCAAAGTGCTAGGAATTCGGTCACTACCCTCGAATCGATCCAAGACTTGGTCGTATTGCTCGATCGCCTTCTGGAACTTACCTTGGCGGTAGTAGCACTCGCCGATCCAGTAGATCGCGTTGTCGGTCAGGTCCGTGTTGCGGTAAGTCTCGGCATATTGGTGAAAACCCAGAATGGCGAGATCGAAGTTGCCCTGGAGGTAGTCGTCGTAGGCGGCATCATAAAGCGTCTGAGGGTCCGTCGGGTTGACGACGGTCGCAGCCCGGGTCGAGCTTCGCCTCTGGGCTTCTTCGGTGGCGTTGCGCAATGCCTGAAGGTCTTGGTTGGTCGCCGAGATCTGTTGCGACAGCTGGGTGAGGCGAAAGTGGGTCTCCTCGAGCTTGTCCTCCAACTGCTCGATGCGAGTCGATAGACCACCGACATCGGCCTGGAGATCGGCCTCGGACCGCACCAGGATCTGGATCTGCTCGGTGATCGCCGCTTCGAGATCGGCCACCTCGCTCTTGCTCGGGCTCTGCTTTTGCAACTGCAGGACCTGGAGCTGGATATCTTTCAACTGCGTCTTGATCTCGTCGAGATCTGCCGACGACACACAGCCAAAAGCCGACATTGCCAAGATGGCAACGCCGGCTTTCTTGATTCGATCTCGGAAGGCTGGGGCTCTCGAGCCCTCGAGGGCGGAAGGGATCCGTCTCATCGCCGTAGCGATCCGTCCTGGCGCTGTGCCTGTGCGGGCTCTGCGATTCCGGCTAGCGGCCAGTGATCACGAACCGAGCGCGACGGTTCTTCTGCCAGCACGCTTCGTTGCTTTCGTTGCAGAAGGGACGCTCCTCGCCGTAACTGATGGTCTTGAAACGACTCCGGTCGACTCCCAGAGAGATCAGGTAGTCGAGAGCCGTCGTGCCGCGGTTTTGACCGAGGGCGATGTTGTACTCGTTGGTGCCGCGTTCGTCGCAGTGGCCTTCGATGGTGAACTTCAGCCCTTGACCGTCGGCCGAGTTCATGTACTGCGCGTTCTTTTGCAAGCGCTCACGCGCCTCGGCCCGCAGGTCGAACTTGTCGAAGTCATAGAAGACATCGCCGAGAAGGCCGAGGCGCTCGGCTTCACTCTGCATCTCCTGGATGCTCATCGGCGGCTTCTTCTCTTCGACGTCGACCGGCCCGGCGGGAGTGGTATCTGGAGCGACGTCCGTCGTCGGCGCCTTCTCCGTCACCTCCGGCGGCGGCGGGGTGACCACGGGCTCTGGCTTCTTGGAGCAGGCAGAGACGATTAGCAAGGCCAACAAAATGGCCAGGACGGTCCACTTCCGATCCATCTTCATTCCTCGACAGCCTCCATTTTGACGCAGTTTGGTATAGCTACGCGATTTTTGACTCGATTCCTACGCGCGAATGTAACAGAAGCCAGAGCAGGCGGCAATAGCGCGACCTTGGAGTGGCCCTACTTTTGCTTGAAATTACCCCAGTCGGCAGCTGAGCTGTTGCCCTGGTGCGTCAGCTGCCGCCAATCGGTGCCATCTCTGTTCATGACATAGACCTGGGACTCTTTGCCGCGCCGGACGGTAAACAAGATGCGCCGTCCGTCCGGTGAAAAGCTAGGCTCTTCGTAGCTGTCGGGGCCGTGGGTGAGGATGGTGGTCTTGAGATCGATCAGGTTGGTTACGGCGATGCGGAAGCGATTGCCATCGCGGCTGGCATAGGCGATATGGCTGCCGAAGGGCTGCCAACTGGCGCCGTCGTTGTAGGGTCCTTCGAAGGAGATCCGCCGTACGTTGCCGCCATCGGTATCCATGACATAGATGTTGGGGCGGCCGGAGCGGCTCGAGGTGAAGGCCAACTGCTTCCCGTCGGGGCTCCAAGCGGGATTGGTGTCGATGGCCTGCGAGCGGGTCAGCCGCACCGGATCGGTGCACACGCGAGCGCAGCGATAGATGTCGATATTGGATTGGTCGCTGTGGGCGAAAGCAATGCTGCGGCCATCGGGAGCAAAAGTAGGTGAGAGATTGAGCACGCCCTTGCCATAAATCGGCACCTTCTTGCCCGTCGCTAGCTCGACATAGTAGATGCCAGGGGAGCCGGCAAAATACGACATGTACGCCAGGGCGTCCCCCGCCGGGCTCCAATCACTGAAGCCACTGGTCGACTTGTGACCGCTGATTCGGCGTTGGTTGTGGCCATCGTAGTCCATCAGGTAAAGCTCTTGATAACCATCGCGACTGGATTGGAAAGCGATCGTGGTCAGCGCCAGGCCAGGCTTGCCGGTGAACTGGTAATGCATCGCGTCGGCCATGTTGTGAGCGATCAGTCGCGCCTGGCTCAGGGTGCCGCGAAAGCGCTTGCCGAGGATCGATTGCTTGCTCGGCAAGTCGTAGACCCAGCCATCGAGAACCAAACGGTCCCCTTCCGGCTTGATCGTCGCCAAGAGCACGACCTGATTACCCAGGGAGCGGTACTGCTCGAAGTCCTGGGCCCGGTCGCCGGTCAGAGACAGGACAGCCAACTCGGCCGGCCCTTGGGTGTTGAAGACGATCGTCTGCTCGAGATCGTCGCGCAGAGTCTGCTCGATCTCACGGGCAGCTTCAGCGTATTCGCCGCGCAGGGTGCGGTCGATCTCGGCCGAGGGGAACGCCAGTCGAACCTGGGCGCGCCCTACGCCGGTGACGACCAGGGTCGGGTCGATGCCTTCAGCGGGCTGGGCGTGGATCGCCGTGGCCCAGAGCGACGTCAGCAGCAGGGTGGCAGCGCCATGACCGACCGTGCGTAGAGATCTCTTCATCACAACCTCGTGGAGTGTTCGGGTGAGCTATTTGACGATCAGATTGATGCCTAGATCGTCGCGCTTGTAGCCTTTGGGTAGGGGCGGCAATGGGGACGACGACTCGACGGCGCGCAACGCCGCGGCGTCGAAATCACCTTCGGTCGACGACTTGACGAGACGCAGATCCGTGATCGTGCCGTCGCGCCGGATGCGAAAATGCAGGTGCGTCTCCAGATTGCCCAGCGGCGGACGAACCCAATTGGCACTGATTGCTGAGACGACACGGTCGAGATAGTAACCGTAGGTGAAATTGGGGTCTTCGACCCCGAGAGTGGCATTGTTGGTCGAAGCGCCGAGGGATTTGCCGAACGGTGAGCCGACCCGTTGGGGTGGTGGCTCGATCTTGGGTGGCGGTTTAGGCTTCGGCTTGGGTGGTGGCGGTGGTGGCTTCTTCTCCACCTTCTTCTTCTTTTCCACCAGCACCGGCACGTCTTCCGGCACCGGTTCCGGCTCGGGCGGCGGTGGCTCGGGGGGCGGCGGCTCCGGCGGCGGTGGCTCGGGCTTGGGCTTCGGTGGCGGCGGCGGTGGCGTTTCCTCGACTCCGAGGACCTGCGGTGGAACGACCACCACGGCGATCGCATCGATCTTCTCCGGCGGCTTGGCGAAAAGCTGCGGCACAACCCACACCGCGGCAACGAGGACGCTATGGAAGACCAGCGAGTAGAAGAAACAGCGTGCCGGCCGGCCCGTCGGCTCGCGACGAGCGCGTTTGGCGAGCAGAGTGTCGACGGTGTATGCCATGGCCGGTCAGCGGCTGCCGTCGATCTGCTCGGCCACCAGGCCGAGGTGCTGGATGCCTCCGTCGTTGAGCAGGCCGACGATCTCGATGAATTGGCCGTAGGTAATGTTGCGATCGCCTTTGATGAAAACCTGTTTGTCGTCACGCGCTTCGAGCAGGGCACCCAGGCGCTCCAACAGGCGGGTCGGGTGGACCGGTTCGTCTTGGATGTAGACCAGCCCGTCCGTCTTCACCGACAACACCAAGGGGTCGTCGACCCGGTTGGGAATCGTGTCGGCGGCCACGGTCTGCGGCAGGGCCACCTCGACACCTTGGTGCAACATCGGTGCCGTAATCATGAAAATGATCAGAAGAACGAGCATCACGTCGACCAGCGGCGTGACATTGATCTCCGCCATGGCGGTTTCATCGGTTTCGCCTTGCAAGTGAACGCCCATGGCCTCTTCCCTCAGGTGAAGTTGCGCTCAGTGAGATTCATGAACTCGAGGATGAAATCCTGCATTTGACTGCGCGTATCACGCAGGCGGGCCGCGAAGTGGTTGAATCCCACCAGTGCCGGGATGGCCGCCACCAGCCCGGCAGCGGTGTTGATCAGCGCCTCGGCGATGCCCGGCGCGACCGCCGTGATCGAAGTCGAGCCGGTAGCACCGATCGTGTTGAACGCCACCATGATGCCCCACACCGTGCCGAAAAGACCGATGAAAGGCGAGGCGGATGCCGTTGTGGCCAGAAAGGACGTGCCGCGGTTGAGCACCGCTTGCTCCACCGCAATCGCCCGTCTGAGGCTGCGTTCGACCCCCTCGAGTGATTTGACGCGGAACGTGGATGCCGGAGCGTTGTTTTTCTGCGCCGCTTCCTGTGCGGCTTTGACCTGGGCGTCGATCTCGGCGTAGCCGGCCTGGAAGAGACCGACCATCGGCGTTCCGCCGAGCCTGCCGGCAGCGGCATTCACTTCGCTGAAGCGCTTGGACCGGCGGAAGATCTCGAGAAACTCCTCCCCGTCGCTGTCGGCGCGGCGGTACTGCAGGAGCTTGGAGAGCATGATCGACCAGGAGACGATCGACATCAGGACCAGGGTGGCGAAGACGATCTTCGACATCGGCCCGGAACGCAGGAACATCTCGATGATGGTGGGGCCTGCGGCGGTGTTGGCGACAGAAGTGATGGCTGACGAATACATCGTTTGCAAGCTTCGATTGGGAACGGGTTGGCGGGGGAATCTTCAGCGGTGGGGCGGACGAGCGCCCGACGCTCGCCCGTAGAAAAGGTAGCATGAGAGGCACCTTTTCGTCTACCGCGCGAGACTTTATAAAGGGCTTTCTTGCAACGGTTTAAGCCGTAAGGAGCAGCGCTTGGCCAGGCCGCCGAGAGGGTCGAGACCGGGCCTTCTGATAAGCTCGCCGGGCTCAGCGATCCTCACCGGATCGTCTGCTGAGTAACCCAACCCGAACGCAAGACTCAAGGAGAACTCTCGATGCAGATCGCAGTGTGCATCAAGCAGGTGCCGGATGCGGAGGTGCGACTCAAGATCGCCGACGACGGCAAATGGATCGACGAAGACGAAATGAAATTCGTCATCAACGAGAGCGATCAATACGCCCTGGAAGAGGGCTTGTCTCTGGCCGAAAAGCTCGGTGGCGAAGTCGTCGTGATCAGCCTCGGCCCGGATCGTGTGCAAGACGCCCTGCGCAAGGCCCTGGCGATGGGAGCAGCGCGCGCCGTCCACCTGTCCGACCCGGCTTTCCTCGGTGGCGACGCCCAGGCGACGGCGCGGGCGCTGGCGGCGACGGTTCAGCGCGAGGCTTTTGATCTGGTGCTCACCGGCGCCCAATCCGACGACCAGGGCTATGGCTCGACCGGCTCTATCCTCGCTGGCATGCTCGGCTGGCCTCATGCCTGGCTGGTCATGGGGCTCGAGGTCGAAGAAGGCGCCGGCTCGGCCAAGGTGACGCGCGAAATGGAAAGTGGCATGAACGAGGTCTTCCGGCTGCAATTGCCGGCGGTGATCGAGGTTCAAGCAGGCCTCAACCATCCGCGCTACGCTTCCCTCAAGGGCATCATGCAAGCCAAGCGCAAGCCGATGGACCGGCCGAGTCCGGCGGATCTTGGCTTGGCGCCGGAGTCGTTGGGTGGTGCCGGCTCGCGGCTCGAGATCCTCGATGTTGCCTTTCCCGAGAGCGGCGAAGGGGCCCAGATCATCGAGGGCGACCCGGCAGTGGCTGCTCGGACCCTGATCGAGAAACTCCGAAACGAAGCGAGGGTCCTCTGATGTCAAAGTCGATCTGGGTCGTTCTGCAGCACCGAGACGGCAAGCTGCACCGCATGTCTCGCGAGGCGATCGCGGCCGGCCAGCAATTGGCCGCCGCGGTCGGTGGAAGCGTTTCGGCGGTTCTGCTGGCGGGTGACGATGCTTTGGCGGCCGAGGCCTCGAGTTTCGATCTGGAAGCCCTTTGGTTGGCGGCCGATCCCACTCTGGCGGACTATACGCCGGGGGCCTATGTCAGTGCCCTGGCACCGGCTATTCGCTCAGCGGCGCCGGACTTCGTCGTGTTTCCCCACTCGTACCAATCGGTGGATTACGTGCCGCGATTGAGCCAAGAAGTCGATGCGGCTCTGGTGCCCGAAGCCCTGTCGTTCGCGATGTCGGACGATGGCTTGGTGTGGAAACGCCCTATTCTGGGCGGCAAGCTGCAAGCCCGAGTGCGGGTCAGGGGCGAGGGCACCGTGCTGGTCACAGTGCAGAGC
>JBCCGX010000185.1:0-11835 GCA_039029035.1 Acidobacteriota bacterium
AAACGCGGATCGTAGCCTTTTCGCCTGTTAGCGAGTCACAGAGAGCAATCAGTCTTTCCGAGGTACGGCTTCTGGCCGGTCTACCTGCCGAGACATGGTCGCCCGTCAGCGATCTCGACCTCGAAGGAACCGGCCTGTCGGATCTCGTCGAGAGCGGGCTCCTGATCTGCGACGGAGAAGATCCCCTGGCGCAACGGTTGCGGCGGCGCGAGGAGCGTTTGGCCTCTCTGAAGTGGCACCCCTTGGCCGCCTCTTACCACTTCGGCAACAGGCTCGCCGAAGGTAAGGCCCAGCTGATCGACATGGAAGCCATGAGCGAATCCGCCGAGAGCGGCGCATCGCGTTTCGTGGAGAAACATGGCTCTCCGCCACCGCCCTTCAGAGAGCTAGACGAGCCGAGCAAGGTTATCGAGCTTCCCCTATCCGATAAACAGGGCGGGCTTTACGATGCCTTGCGCGCTCGAAAGACCGTGCGGAAATTCGATCCGGATCGGTCACTGGCGCGGAATGAGTTGTCGACGCTTCTCCGATATGTGTTTGGCTGCCATGGCTATTCTCGAATCTCCGAGATTGTCTTGTTGCACAAGACCAGCCCGTCGGGCGGCTCGCTCCACCCGATCGAGGCCTACCCTTTGGTAATCAACGTCGAGGGGCTGTCGTCCGGCGTCTATCACTACGACGTTCGCGACCATTCCCTGGAATCGATTCGAGAGCTCGACGAGGAGGCTTGCCGAGAGCTGGCCGTCGAGTTCTGTCGGGGTCAGCAGTACGCGAGTTCCGCTCATGCGCTGGTCCTACTGGTTGCTCGTTTCGACCGCAACCAGTGGAAGTATCGAAGTCGCAGCCGGACCTACAGCGTGATGCTGATGGATGCCGGGCACCTTAGCCAGACGTTCTATCTGGTCGCAGCCGAGTTGGGCCTTGGAGCCTTCTTCTCCGCCGCGATCGATGGCCAGAGGATCGAGAAGGTGTTGAATCTCGATTCGATTCAAGAGGGAGCGCTCGGAGTCTGTGGCTGCGGTGTCCCTCAGCCAGGGGGCACCGATCTGGGGCTCGAGACCCAGCCTTTCGCCCCACGCTCGACGCGTATTGATTAACGGCCACTACTGCTGAAGTTCCGCCGCTCTAGCTCGTGCGGTTTGCCAGATCGTGACACCTTCAGCCTTGGGCCAGTGGTCGATGAACTGCTGGTAGTACCGGAGTGCCAAATCCCGATTCCCGGCTTCATCGTGCAAACGTGCGACTCGGTAAAGTGCTAGAGACCATGCGTTGAAATTTACACCGAGGCAAGGGTTCTGGCATTCTCCGATCAGCGCGACGCCACGGTGCTCCAAGATCCACTCGTATTCTTGGATCGCTTCCAAGGGGAGCCCGGTCGCCTCGTAGGCGCGAGCCAGACTCTCGCGAGTCTGAAACAGATCGGCCAGGCTCAAAGCCAGCTGGAAGATGTCGACGGCTTGCTCGAGTTGTCCTCGAGCGAGCAGAATCTCTCCTTCCAACATGGCTGCGGCACCTTGCCAGACGACGATCGAGGTCGTCTGTGCCAACTGTTGGACTCCATCCAGAACGCTTTGCGCCTCATCCAAGCGTTGAGCTCTCGCGTTGTACTTTCCGACCTGTGCCAGGAGCAGCAACGGCGCCGCATCGAACTGTTCGTAGTCCACCCGTATGAGAGACAAAGCGGTGTCGGTCGCAGCACTGAGAGTCTCGAAGAATGCGACGTCCTCTTCCAGTTGCCCATAGATGGCGATCAGTGCGAGTCGACTGACTAGAAGGGACAAAGACGAGTTATCGGCGAGCGCGAGTCTTCGAGCCTCCAAGGCCTCTCTTAGCGCGTCGTCGAAGCGGCCTTGGTCGGAGTAGAGGTAGGCCAACCGTAGTAGGGAATCAAACCGGGAAGCCCCCGCTGGGCCGGCAACGGTCTCGCGGAGCAGATCTTCTGCGGCGGAATACTCTCTCTTGGCAAGATACAGATCCGCCAGAGTCGTCTGTCTGTCGGCTGGCTCCAGCCGCTCGAAGGTTGCAAGGGCCTCGTCTTCCTGCCCTAGAACGATTTGCGTGTAGCCGAGCTGGTTCAAGGCCGGTGGACGGGTCTCGGCGGTCGCCGCCAAGACCGCATCTTCGAAGGCCTGGGCTGCCTCACCAAATTGAGCCAAATAGAGATAGCGGGCCATACCCAGATTGAACTGGCCGACGAACTCGTTCGGGTATAGCGTGCTCATCAACGACCAAGTGTGGACCACCGCCTCTGGATCTCCGCGCAGCCTAGCCTCCCACCCCTTCAGGTAAAGGTTCTCGATCTCCGTCAAGCGGTTCGCCAGACCCAGTGCTTTTTCCAGGTGGGGCTTGGCAATATCGGGTCGTTGGGTAGCAAAATAGCTTGCTGCGAGCTTGGCGTGGGCCATAGCGAAGTCGCTGTCGAGCTCGATCGCATTCTTGAGCAAATGGATGGCGGCTTCGAAGTCACGTTCGGCAAACTTGCTATAACCCAGAGAATAGGCTTTCAAAGCTTGCAAGTTCTGCGTCGTGACCTTTTCCAAAGGACGCTGATCCTGGCCGCGCTCGATCACTGCCAAGGACTCACCGAGATTGAAGCGGATCGAATTGGTCAGCTTCTCGAGAGCTGTGACGATGTCGTTCTGGCTCGCGGCATTCTCTCCGACCGTGAACATCGTCAAGCCGGTGTCTGGCGCAACGACATCCGCGGTGAGGGAGTAGGTTTCTCCGATCTTCAAGATGGCGCCGATCACGGCAGCCCGTGCATCTTCTCGTTGCCCGATCTCGATCGCGAGCTCCCTGTCGACGGAGGAATCCGGATCTTGCACCATGCGAGAGAGGGCGCTGCGTATCTCGGACTTCGGCAGCACGGAAGCATGCCGCGATTGCTCGAGGCCATGCCGAAACGCGATCTCGAGCGAATGATCAAAGACCGGTTCGCCCGTGTGATTCTCGAAATCCGCCAGAACGAGGCGGTCTCGCTCCTGAAACTTCAGATCGCTGGAAGCTCTCTGTAGACCCCCCGGAGAGGCTTGATCCGTGCGCCAGCGAGTCAAGGCGTAGGCGCCGGCGAGAGTGACGAGGACCAGACCCGCCGCAACCGACAGCCAGCGCCGCCGTGCCCATAGATCGACTGATGTTGCCGAAGGAGTAAAGATCTCCGTCGGGGTCGTCGAGAAGGTCGAACTAGACATCGGCCGATCGACTTCACCGGAGGATAAGTGGCCGGAGATTCGTCGAAATTCGAATGCAACGGCCTCCGCACTCTGTGGCCGATCCGCCGGATCCTTCTCCAGCAGGTTCTCGATGATGTCCGAGAGCTCCTCCGGCACATGCGCGTTGACATGGTGCGCCGGCGTCTGCCGGTGGAGCATGACCTGCTTGAGTGTGGCCAGGGTGTTGTGGGCCCGAAACGGCGAGTGGCTGGTCACCGCCTCATACAAAAGAACACCTAGAGAAAATAGATCGGAACGGTGATCGATTTCTTCGCCGCTGACATACTCCGGTGACATCGTGCGGCTGGTGCCAACCAGTTGGCCCTTGCCGGTGAGAGACGTCTCGAAATCGTCCTTCAACAGGGGCCTTGCCAATCCGAAGTCGAGTATTTTCGCATGGCCTTCGGGCGTGACGATAATGTTCTCGACCTTCAGGTCGCGATGTATTATTCCCTTGGAATGGGCTTCTGTGAGTCCGGCCGCAATCTCGCCCCCCAGGGCTGTGGCTTGCAGGGGCTCGAGGGGGCCATTGCGGATCAACTGATCAAGAGTTTTGCCCTCGACATATTCCATGACGATGCAATCGCTGTCGCCGTCTTGAAAAATATCATAAAGGTGAACAATGGAAGAATGGTTGAGTTTTGCCGTCGCCCGCGCCTCGCGTTGAAAACGTTGACGGTTCTCTTCCGCTTCGTTCTTGTCACTGCGAATTCGCTTGATCGCAACCCAGCGTTCTAAACGACTGTCATAAGCTTTATAGACCTCACCCATGCCGCCCGCGCCGAGCCGCTCTTCCACCCGGTAGGGTCCGATCTGTTGCAACATGAAGCCGCTACCGCGCCTAGAAAGTCGGAGTCAGGTCGCGGATAGGATTTCCGGCTGTTGCCTTTGGCATTGCCGCCATCGCGTTATCTCATGAGTCGGCGCCAGTCCTCGAGGGACTGGATCCGTAGGTAGTAGTTGTTTTCGAGCTCGTCTCCAATCGTCGAAGTCGGGGTCGGCCCATAGTTGTGACCCGGGTACAGAATGGTTTTAGCCGGCAATTTGGCCAGTTTGCCCGTCAGCGTGTGATAGAGCGCTTCAGAATCCCCACCCGGCAGATCGACCCTGCCACAGCCTTGGACGAACAGTGTGTCGCCGGCGACCAAGCGGCCATCGACCAGGAAACACTGGCTACCTGGCGTATGCCCGGGCGTATGGAGGAAGCGGATCTCGAGATCGCCCAGAGCGACGGTATCGCCATCGTCCACCCGATGAAGATCGCTGTCAGAAACACCTGTCACGGTTTTCAGTCCGGCTGCTTCGTGTTTGTTGACGTAGATCGGCACCGCTTGTTGCTCGAGTAGCTCGTTAACGCCCTGGACCTCGATCCCAAAGAGATCGCCCCCGACATGGTCCGGGTGGTAGTGGGTCACCAAACCACCAACGATCCGGTAGCCGTCTTCTGCCGCCAGGTCGATAAGGGACGCCACATCCCATGCCGGATCGACGACCACCGCCTCTCTCGAGCGTGGATCTCCGATGAGGTACATGAAGTTGGCCATACGACCCGCCATGGGGTGCGTATGGGCGACTTGGCGCCCCGCAAGAACTTGTCGGAAGTAGAGATTCTCGTGGATTTGCAAGCTTCAGCTCCTCCGGGCCAAGCATCGACGCATCGCAAGAGAATTGAACTTTTTATCGTAACAAATCCGAGCGCGGAGGGGGACGCCAATGATCGCACCCATCCGCACAAGAACTTGTGACTGAAGACGCCGACAGGGACAGCCGAATTCTACTTGATACGCGATCTGCGGCCTACCCGATCGATCGAGAGATCGATGAGCACATGCGTCGGCTCCTCTGAGCTGACGCCGAAGACCAAGCGCTGCGGCCTGAAATCCGGATGGGTCACCTCGAGAACGTGGACGCCCGGAGGGAACATCTGCCCGGGTCCGAGCGCAGCGATCTCCGCCGCGGTGCCCAGGTAATCGTCATCGAGGTAGACCTTGGAGGTCGCTGGCCGAATCGAGAACAAGACTTCGCCGGGCTCGGTCGACCTGACCGGAGCTTCTGCCGGCGTCGGCGCGGGGGGACGGGTTACGGGAGTGGGCACCGGAGCGGCAACGGGTTGGGCAGGGGCCGGTGCTGGCGGTGCGACGACATAGATCGGTTGAGGTGCCGGGGCCGGCGCTGGGATCGAGCGCGGGTCGACCGGTGGTGGCTGGTGGTAAACCGGTGGGTCCAAGTACACGTAGATCGGCACAGTGTGGACCGGTGCATGGGGGATCGGCGCCCGCTGAACCGGCGCGCTGAGTCTTTGATAGAAGCCGGGCCGGACGTTGGCTGCGCTACCAAAACCCGAAGGCGCTCGCCGAAGTGGCGGCCGATGGCTCGTGGCGCGCGCTTGGTGCTGTTGTGCTTGGGGTGACCGATGGCTGATGGCCCGGCCGCGATGGCCTTGGGCTTCGACTTGCCAGGTGAGGCTCTGCAGGACGGTGACCGAAGTCAGCAGGAGAAGAGTCTGAAGTGTTGATCTTTTGGCTCTCATGAAGTGCTCCCTTCTTCGGCCTGATCTACCATCCCAGTGCGAGCAACAGTTTTATCGTAACAGAGTCTCTTGTCTCTACGGAGTCGGGCTGGAAGCGGTTCGACCCTCGGCCGGGGCCGGCTGTACCGGAGCTCCGGCCAATCGGCGAATCGCGTCGATCTGTGTCTCGGCGTCCCGCTCCCCGACCTCCATCAAGCGGCGCACATAATCGGGCTGGAACATCAACAAGCTCAGCGAGTCGGGGCTCTCGGTCTGATGCGTTCCGAGGTTGCGGGTCATGAACCGAAAGCTCCAGGGCAGCCGCGGCTCGTAGCGCGCCGAGAGTCGTCCCAGATCCTCCGACGGGCGCATGACGACGATGTCGACCGGCTTCAACCCATCGCGCTCCTCGGGAGGCAGTTTCTCCAGCAGGCCATTGAGGCGCTCGAGGCGCTGCACGTCTTGATCGAGGACGTCGAGAAAGATCGCGTTCAGCAGGTTGCCGGCGATCTGTGCCGGAGAGGGATAGCTCTCGAAGCTCGGCTTGTTGGCCTCTGCCTGGGAGCGCGGGTACTGCGTCGAAATGGCGAGGATATGATCCGCGCCCAGGTGCAACGCGGGCGAGAGTGGCGCGGCCATGCGGATGCTGCCATCACCGTACCAGGCATTACCCAACTGCACCGCCGGGAACATCAGCGGTAGCGCGGCCGAAGCCATGACGTGCTCGACCGTGACCTTGGTGTGTTGACTACGGCGAGCCGGGCGCTCCCAACGGGCCGTTTCGCGCCCCTGCACCCAGCTGACCGTCTGCCCGGTGGCGTAATTGACGGTCATCAGCGCGAGAGCTTCCAGCCGTTGGTTCTTTAGGTTGCGATCGATCCCCAAGACCTCACCCTGCGGACCGATCTCGTTGCACGAGCCGAGCTCGCGACTCAGCAGATCGCGCAGCGGTGAGGTGTCGAGCAAGCCATGCACCCGCACTCCGAGATGACCCAGGCCCAGCCCCAGTTTGGCCAGCCACAGCAGAGAACGACGCATCAGGCATCCGAAGTCGACCCGAAAAACATCTTCGAACCGGATGTCGCCCCAAACGCGGCTCAGATCCGCCGTCGCCTCTTGCGGCGAGCCCGGGTGCGCGGCGAGGTAGATCGCGTTGATCGCGCCGGCCGAGGCACCGGTGATGATGGGGAACCTGAGCTCCGGCAAGTGCCGGGCAATACCTCGCAGCACGCCGACCTGGTAGGCGCCTCGGGCGCCGCCTCCGGTCAGGGCGATCGCCACTTTCGGCGCTTTTTCCGAGGCGTGGGACTCTGTCGAGGGTCCGGACTCTTCCGTCGCTTGGGTCTTGTCGAGATCGGGCACGTTGCTTCCTTGGGAGCGGAGTAGAATCAGTCCATGAAATTCTCGCAGAAAATCTCTCGGTCTTCTTGTTTTGTGGCTTGGGCTGCTGGATTGAGCTTGGCTTGTGGTGGGGCGGTCGAGCCTGATCCGGTTCCCGAGCCGGTGGTCCAGCACTCGCTCGAAGGTGTCTGGCGGGCGGTCTTGGCCTCACCTGGAGGCGAGCTTCCCTTCACCCTGCGCATCGAACCGGAGGCTGGCGGTCTCAAAGCCATCGCCGAAAACGGTCCGGAAGAAGTGCCTTTCAGCTCCATCGAGCAGGATGGCGAGCGAGTG
This sequence comes from Acidobacteriota bacterium, assembly GCA_039029035.1. Taxonomy (GTDB): domain Bacteria; phylum Acidobacteriota; class Thermoanaerobaculia; order Multivoradales; family J023; genus JAAELT01. Next base: position 7,396 of record JBCCGX010000185.1, read on the forward strand.
GTGCTCCACTTCGAGTGGTACGACTCGGAGATCACCGCGGATCTGGCTCCCGATGGCGACACCATGGCGGGCACCTGGCGCAAAACCGTTCCGGAAGGTGATACGAAACTGGCCTTCACCGCCCATCGTGGAGATGAGAGGCGCTTCGTCTCCGAGCCGGCGGACGCCTCGAGCGAGGAGGGTAGCCCGGAGTCGGTCAGCGGCCATTGGGCGACGGAATTCGTCGATGAGGACGGTAGCGAGGTGGCTCGCGGTGAGTTTGAGCAGCAAGGCTCGACCGTCACCGGGACGTTCCTGACCCCGACAGGCGACTACCGATTCTTGCAAGGCTCCTATGAGAACGGTCACCTCCGCCTGTCGACCTTCGACGGCGCCCACGCGTTTCTCTTCCAGGCTCGAGCCGCTGAGGATGGAACCTTGGCCGGCGACTTCTGGTCGCGCGACACCTACCACGCGACCTGGACGGCGCGACCGATCGGTGCCGATGAGGACGTCCTCCCCGATGGCTGGACGGCGGTCGGTCTCACCAACGACGAAGGGCGCTTCGATTTCGACTTCCCCGACCCGGACGGCAAGACCCTGGCGAGAAACGATCCGCGCTTCGCGGGCAAGGTTGTGGTGGTCAACATCTTCGGCACCTGGTGTCCGAACTGCAACGACGAGGCGCCGCTGCTCGCCGACTGGGATCGGCGCTATCGGTCTCGCGGCCTCGAGATCGTCGGGCTGGCCTATGAGTTCACCGGCAGCCCCGAGCGAGACGGGCAGTTGGTCCGCCGGTTCGCCGATCGCTACGGCATCGAGTATCCGATCCTGCTTGCCGGCGTCAGCGACAAGAAAGAAGCCGCGGCCACGCTGCCGGATCTTTCGGCGGTCCTTTCCTACCCCACGACGATCTTCATCGGCCGCGATGGCAAGGTTCGCAAGATCCACTCCGGCTTCAGCGGCCCGGGCACCGGCGAGCACTATGAGCTCCTGGTGGCCGAGCTCGAAGGAACGATCGAGGAACTACTGGCAGAATCGGTCTGAGCCCTGATCCGATCGCCGCCCGCGGCCGAACCAGGCAAAGTAGAATAGGCCTCTCAGGCGGCTGCCGCCTTCCCACCAAGAAATCTATCGACAAGAAGATCTACCGACCTGCGGAGATATGTCATGCGCGAAGCCTGGATCATCGATGCTGTCCGTACGCCACGTGGCCGAGGCAAGAAAGACAAAGGGGCGCTCTCGGGGATCCACCCGCAAGAGCTCCTGGCTCAGACGTTGAATCAGCTCGCCGATCGCACCGGGATCGAGACGGGCGATGTCGAAGACGTCGTCGTCGGCTGTGTCAGCCAGGCCGAAGAGCAAGGGGCGAACATCGCCCGCAACAGCGTCCTGGCCGCCGGCTGGCCGCAGGAAGTGACCGGCGTGACCCTCAATCGCTTCTGTGGCTCAGGGTGCCAGGCGATCAACTTCGCCGCCGCCGGGGTGATGAGCGGCCAGCAAGAGATGGCCGTCGGCGGCGGTGTCGAGAGCATGTCGCGCGTCCCCATGGGGGCCGATCGCGCCGGCATGGATGGCGACAACCTCCACTTGCGCGACAAGGTCTTCCAGGTGCCGCAGGGCATCAGCGCCGACCTCATCGCCACCCTCGAGGGCTTCACCCGGGACGACGTGGATCGTTACGCCGCCGAATCCCAGAGGCGGGCCGGGGAGGCGCAGGCCGCCGGCTACTTCGACAAGAGCCTCTTCCCGGTGAAAGACCCGGCGACGGGCGAGGTCGCTCTCGAGCGCGACGAGCACCTACGCCCGGGCACCACGGCCGAGGCCCTCGGCCAGCTCGACCCGGTCTTCGTCAAGCTCGGCGCCATGGTGCCCAATGGCAATGGCAAGACGCTCGATCAGATCGCCCTGGAGCGCTACCCGGAAGCCAACGGTCAAATCAACCACATCCACACCGCCGGCAACTCGTCCGGCATCGTCGACGGCGCGGCCGCAGTTTTGGTCGCCTCCGACGACTATGCCAAGGCCCACGGCCTGAAGCCGCGTGCCCGGGTCAAGGCCATGGCCACCGCCGGTGCCGAGCCCCTGATCATGCTCACGGCACCCACCCCGGCGTCTGAGAGAGCGCTCGGCAAGGCCAGCATGCAGGCCTCGGACATCGATCTCTGGGAGATCAACGAGGCCTTCGCCGCCATCCCTCTGCAGACGATGCGTAACCTAGGGATCGAGCACGATCAGGTCAACGTTAACGGCGGCGCCATCGCCTTGGGCCATCCGCTCGGTGCCACCGGTGCGGCTCTGATGGGCACGCTCATCGACGAGCTCGAGCGCCGCGATCTCAGCACCGGCCTGGTGACCCTGTGCATCGGTGGTGGCATGGGCATCGCGACGATCATCGAACGGATCTGAGGCGCGTCGAGCGCCTCGGAGCGATTGCGGCAAGGTCAGGTTTGAGCTACGGCCGAACCTACTCTTCGGCCTTGCCGCGATTCTTCAGCACCTTCAGGACGATCAGCAGATCGTCGGCTGAGAGGTCTTGGATCTCCCGCAGCTGGCTCCTCTTGCGGCGTTTGAGCACCAGCCGCGCCTTCTTGCCGCGCTCGTTGACGGAAAAACACTCCCAACGCTCCGCGCCGAGCTCATCGAGCCGCTCCTGCAGGTCGTCCAAGGCCACTTCTTCGACCTTGTATTGCCAGGTGCCGGCATTTTTCAGGTCGTCCTTGATCCAGTCCGGCACCTTGTCGGGCAGCGACTCCCCCATCGACTGGGCTTTCTCCTTGGCCTTCTCATAGAGCGTCTTGGCGGCGGCCCAGGCCCCCGCATCTTCGTCATCCTCCGACTGAGCCAGGGTGGGGCTCGCCAGCAGCAGAGCCGCAAGAACGGCCGCCGAAGCGACGAGTCGGAAAGGCTTGACGGGGTTTCGGGATAGAGGTCTGGTGTCGTGGCGCATGGACAGTTCTCCTGGGGGCAAGGCCGATCGCAGAAAAAAGTGGTTTCGATTCGGGCTCTTCCTGTGTCTCATAGGATGTTATGAACGCACTCAGAGCCTATCGAGGACCAGCAACTCCGGTCGAGGGAGGAGCGGCGGTGGAGCCGACGCGAGAGAAACACCTATTGACAGCCTTGTCCTCCGGTGACCGGCGGGCGGCGGAGCAACTGGTCGACGAGACCTACGAGATGGTCTACGCATCGCTGATGCGGCTGACCGGCGGCAATGCCGATCTGGCGGCCGATCTCACCCAGGAGACCTACCGCAAAGCGTGGAAATCGCTGCCTCGGTTCCAGCGCCGCTCACAGCTCTCCACCTGGCTCTACCGTATCGCCTACAACACCTTCCTCAACCACATTCGGCGCCCCGCCCGGTTGCAGCCGATCGACGAACGACAGGTTGCCACGGTCGAGGCCCCCGAGCCCGGCCAGGACGAAATGTTCAGTCGGCGGGAGGTGTCGGAGCGCTTGCGGCGCGCGGTGGTCGGCCTGCCCGAACCCCTGCGCTTCACGATCTCCGCCCGGTTCTGGGGCGAGCTGGCAGTCGAGGAAATCGCTCGCCTCGAGAAGGTTACCGGTGCCGCGATCCGCAAACGACTCAAGAAAGCCATGGGTCGCCTGCGGACGGTACTCGGGGAGGACGCAGCATGAAACCACTCACAGAACGAGAGATCAAAGATCTTCTGACCGAGCACGACGTACCCACGCCACCCGCCGGGCTGGCGGAGCGGATCAAGCGAGAGATTCCGGCTGAGATCGTCTTCGGAGACGCAGCGTCTGACGAGACAGAACCAACCGATACCGGGGGCTCAGTGCCTCAGCAGATGTCTCGCTCCCGATTTTGGCTGATGGCCGCCAGTCTTGTTCTTGCGTTGGGTGGCGGCTTCCTGGCCTTGCGGTGGATGGACCAGGTGGCTCCTTTGAGCGAGGCTCTCCGGTCCACAGAAGCGAGTGCTCCCCAGGCCGACGAAGCCGTCGAGGTCGTCGCCGAAGCGAAACCCGAGGCCCCGACTCTCTTGCAAGAGGCTGAGTCGTCCGCGGATCGTCTGGTGTTGGCGGATCAGTTCACACCGTCTGGCGAGCTCGCCCCGTCTCAAGAGATGGCGCTCGATCCCGAAGCCAAGACCCTGCCCGAGGCGTCCGGCGAATCGCTGGTTGGAGAGAGCTCGGTTGCTCTGGAGCAGCCGAGCGAAGCCATGGGCTCCTCCCCCCAGGCACCCGCCGCGCCGCGTGCCGAAGCCGTCCGTCAACCGAGTCGGCTGCGCGAGTCCGCGAGCCGTCTGCGCGAGCCCACGAGCGAATCGAAGCGCCAAGAAGCTGCCGACACTGAGGTCCAATGGCCGTGGCGGACGGGCCAAGACACGATGCCCGCAGGCCGGGTGCCTGCAGGCTCGGCGCCTGAGCCGGCACCTCAGGCACGCCAACCGCTCGAGTCCACCCCTAGCCCGGCGCCTGAGGTGAGGTCGCGGGCCA
>JBCCGX010000186.1:0-11825 GCA_039029035.1 Acidobacteriota bacterium
ATCGTCGAGCAGGACGCGAAACTGGGTGCCGCCGCCGAAGTTGACGTAGCGGATCTCCTGCACGGCACAGAGGTCTTCGGGGCGCACCATGCGGTCGCCGGTGGCGAAGTCGTTGGTGAAGTCGACCCGGAAGTAGTCGCCTTGCAGATTGTCGCCGCCGCCGCCAACCTCGTTGATCAGGATCAGACCGGTGGCGAAGTTGTTCTCCACCAATAGGTTGGTGACGTTGGTGCCGACATTGACCGGGCCGGTGGTCTGCGGTCCGAGGTTAAGGACGTCGGTCCTCAGGGGGGCGTCGCGGATATCGAAGGGGTAGTAGTTGACCTCTACCGTACGAAAGATGTCGGTCGTGTTGCGCACCGAGAAGAGCGTTCCCGGGCCATCGGGGTCGGCGAGGTCGACTTCGAACCCGGGCACGATCAGGCCGGCGATCTCAGAGAGGGAGGGGGGTGGCTCTTGGTCAGCGAAGACGACCCGGACACCCAGATTGCGGTAGTCGGGGAAGCTACTCAGCATAGGAAGATTGGGGGCTGCGACTCCGGCGAGAACACCGACGTCTAGGAAACCAGGCTGGGTCGTCGGCCCGTTTTCGTCGCTACAGACAAAGAAATCGACCTCGCTGGATGTGTTCCAGGTCGGCCCAACATAGATCGGTCCATTGATGACCGGTGAGCCAGTGACTTCATAGCGGTAGAAGCCCACGGCGGGGAAGCTCGGGACACTCCCCGCGGACGCGATCTCCAACTCGCCGATCAGCGTCCCTGGGGCACCGCTCGGGCCGTCCGAGTCCCAGACCTGGATCTCGTGATCGAGGGTCGAGTCGCCGCCGATCCGAGTCCAGCAGATACAGATCGATTCGATCGTCGTCGGCACCACGGCCGGGTCGATCCGCATGGCATAGTGAACGTAATTGCTGTCGGTGAATCCGCCATGACCACTCTCGAAGCTTCCGTCATCGTGGATCGTGCCGTCACTGCAGTCGACTTGCGCCAGGACCGAAGACGGTACGGCCACCGCAAGGGCGACCCAAAGAACACTTCTCGACCAGGCAACTCTCTTCGACATCGCGGTCTCCTCGCTGAATTTGTCCGAGACGCTGCATTCTACCCGGAGGTTCTTTCAGCTCCTTGGCCCTGTCCGAGTCCGGCCCGTTACGAGGCCGCCAACATTGGGTCTCTCGGCGAGACCTCAGGACGTCGGATGGTTAGACACTTCTTGCGCCTGCCGGGCGGCGCTGGCATTCATGCTTGGCGCGTCGTCTTTTTCTTCTGCTGCCTGGCGCCGGGTGGCCTTCGCGGCCTCTCGATCGACAGTTGTTGTCATTTCGGTGGCGACCGGTGCCTCTTGGACGCAGGCTGAGTTCAGCTCGAGGGAAAAACGCCCGAAGGCCGAGTACTCGGCCGAAGCCCAACCGCTGCCGGACGGGCTGAAGTCGAGCAGGAGGGTGCCGAAGTTCTGGCCCGGCACGAGATCATCCTGTTCGATGAGCGTCAGGTGATTGCTACTGAAGAAGTTGCCCTCGGCCACCATGGCGCCACCGTCGGTGTAGGCGGTGTAGGAGAAGGCCGCGCTGCCGTCGGTCGGTGGATCGTCGAGTAAGACGCGAAACTGGGTGCCGCCGCCGAAGTTGACGTAGCGGATCTCCTGCACGGCGCAGAGGTCTTCGGGGCGCACCATGCGGTCGCCGGTGGCGAAGTCGTTGGTGAAGTCGACCCGGAAGTAGTCGCCCTGCAGATTGCCGCCGCCGCCGCCAACCTCGTTGATCAGGATCAGACCGGTGGCGAAGTTGTTCTCCACCAAAAGGTTGGTGACGTTGGTGCCGACATTGACCGGGCCGGTGGTCTGCGGTCCGAGGTTGAGGACGTCGGTCCTCAGGGGGGCGTCGCGGATATCGAAGGGGTAGTAGTTGACTTCCACCGCGCGGAAGTCGTCGGTCGTGTTGCGAACCGAGAAGAGCGTGCCCGGGCCATCAGGATCGGCGAGGTCGACTTCGAATCCCGGCACGATCAGCCCGGCGGTTTGCGTCAGCGTCGGTGGGGGCGGATTCTGACCCGCGAAGACCACCCGCGTGCCGAGATTGCGGTACTCGGGGAAGGCATCGGTGATCGGAATATCGGGCGGATCGATGCCGGCCGAGGTGCCGAGATCGAAGAAGCCCGGTTGAGTCGTCGGACCGTTCTCGTCGGAGCAGAAAAAAAAGTCCAGGTTCATCGCGGTGTCCCAGGTCGGACCGACGTAGACCGGACCGTTGATGACCGGCGAACCGGCGACTTCATAGCGATAGAAGGCCTGGCTGGGGAAGGTCGGGACACTTTCTGCCATCTGCATCTCCAGCAAGCCGATCAGCGTCCCCGGTCCGCCGCCCGGACCGTCCGAATCCCAGACCTGGATTTCGTGGTCGAGCGTCGAATCGCCGCCGACGCGTGTCCAGCAAAGGCAGATCGATTCGATCGTCGTCGGCACGACGGCCGGATCGAACCGCATGACGTAGTGGGCATAGTCGGCCTCGGCTGCGGCGCCGTAGGCGTCCTCGAAGCTTCCGTCGTCGTAGATTGTGCCGTCGTTACAGTTGACCTGCGCGACGACCGACGACGACGGAACGAACAGCAGTACCACCAGTCCAGCCAACGATCTCCACACAGCAACCCGTTTCGACATCACAACCTCCTTCATTCAGTCGAACAACCGGGCCGCATTCTACAGCGAGACCCTCCGGTGGCTTCCTATCCGCCAGCTTCGCCCGCCAACCGTAGCTCCGCCATTTGGGGGCGATCCGTCCGTGCGGGGCGCAGGGTGCGCATCGGCCGCTTCACGGTATCGATCGCGATGCCTTCGCGCAGCGCGGTCAGAACGCCAGCCGCTTCGAGATAGCTCTGCACTTCGATGACGTGCCCGATGCCGACGCTCTCGGCGCCGACCTCCAGAACGGTCGCGTTCTCGTGCACTGCGATGATCGGCACCCCGCGCTCGTGCGCACAGATAGCGGGGATGCCGCCGAGGCAGGTGGCCGGGGCGACGACCGCGAGCAGATTGTCGGCGCTCAGAATGTCCGCTGCGGCGTGGCAACGATCGGCGCGGATGTGGGGCGCCTTGGCGAGGCCGATCAGGACGCAAGCCAGGCCGCTGGCGGAGGCCATCTCACCGGCACCCCGGGCATCGACGACGTTGTCGGCTAAGGCGAGCTCTTTCAAGTTGAGCATCGGCGCATGGGCCGCAGGAACACCGAAACGGTTGACGATGGAGTGCGAGATGATCGCTTCGATACCGCCCATAGGGTTGGGATACCGGCCCTCGAAGTGCTCGACATAGGCGTCGTGGGGCAGATCCTGGATGTTGGTCGTCACCGCGATAGCGTTGGCACCGCGCTCGAGCAGGGCTTCACACGCTCGGAACATCACCTGGGGGTTGTCGACCGTACCGACGAAGGCGCCGGAGGCATTTTCCACACAGCGGCTGCCGATACGCTCTTCGGTGACCACACAATCGACGATGTCGACACCGTAGATGGCGCGCGCCGTGTTGACGACGTTGTAGACCACGTCGAGGGCCTCCTCCGAGCACCTTTCGATCAACAGGCCGACCCGGTTGGCGCGCGGCTTGTAGAGATCCACCAGGCCTTTGCAGAAGAGATCGATCTCCAGGCCTTCGCAATAGTGCACGTTGTCACCCAGGCTGATGAAGTTCGAGCCGTTGACCGCATTCGGGTTGGTCACCAGATCATCGACGGTGGCGGCCAGCAGCCGGGTGGCGGGCGCCGCATCGCCGGCGTAGCCGCCGACCTCGCAGCCCACCCCGGTAGGGATGATGCTGACCGCAACACTGCGGCCTGTGACACCGTGTCCCGTCATGCCGCGCCCGGCAGAATCCAGTCGATCGTAATCCGCTCGTTTCTCGCCCAGGGTCGCCTCGACGATCACGTCGTCGCCGCGAATGCCGGCGATATACCAACGCAGGGCCCGCTCACCGAGGAGGTCCTCGATGCGTTCGGCGACACCATCGGCGCCCAGAATCTCTTGCTTCTCGAAGATGAACTGCTTGTTCTCGAACATGTTGAGCTCCCGGTTGAAAGTCTCGAATTCTACTCGCGTAGGATCGCCGCGGGGTCTTGGCGGATCGCCCGCCAGGCAGGTAGGAGGCAGGCGATCAGGGCCACGGCGACCAGAATAACAGGACCCGTGGAGAAGCTCACGGGATCGATTTTCTCGATACCGAAGAGCAGGGTCTCGAGCAGCCGCACGGTGGCGAAGGCACCGACCAGACCGGCGACCAAGCCGAGCAGGACGGGTAGCATGCCACGCCCGACAACCAGGCGGAAGATGCTGAAGCGCTGCGCGCCGAGCGCGGTGCGCAAGCCGATCTCGCGCAGGCGCTGGCTGACGCCATAGGACACCACGCCATAGACGCCAACCGCCGCCAGGACGAGAGCCAGGCCCGCTAGCAGGCCGAGGATCAAGGTGTTGAAGCGCGGTCGAGCGGTCGAGCCATCTACGATGTCGCGCAGGGTGCGGATGTCGAATAGCGGCAGGCCGGAATCGATCTCGGCGATCGCTTCGCGCAACGGCACCACCAGCTTGCCGGGTGGCAGCGAGCTCTTCAGAATCAGTGCCGCGCGGTTGAAGGCCCCAGCCGGGTTGTGACGATAGATCTCCGGTCCGGCGTCGCGACTGTGGCCATCATGCCGCACATCGCCGACGACACCGATGACCGCCAGCCATTCCGACTCTTCGGTGGGCGGATCGTCGAAAGTGAAGCGCTGCCCGATGGGGTTCTCGCCCGGCCAGAACAGACGCGCTGCGGTTTCGTTGACCACCGCCGTGGCCGGCGCCTCCGGATCGTCGCTGGTGTCGAACACGCGGCCACGCTGGACCGGGATCGCCATGGTGCGGAAGTAGTCCAGGCTGACCCAGCGCACCGCCGTGGCCAGCGCCTCACCCGGGGCGGGGACCGGCTTGCCGGCTAAAAAGAGCTCGAGGAAGAAACGGCCGCCGACCAGGGGCAGGGGTGCGATGGTCGCAGCCTCTTCCACCCCCGGCAGCGCCCGCGCCCGCTCCAGCAGTTGCAGGTAGAAGTTACGCTTGGTGGTGTCGTCGCCGTAGCGCACGCGTGGCAGGGAGAGGCGTGCGGTCAGCCGATCCTCGGCCGCGAAGCCGAGCTCGACCTCTTGCATGCGGGCGAAGCTGCGCACCAAGAGCCCCGCCGCGATCACCAGGATCAGCGCCAGGGCCACCTGCACCACCACCAGGCCTTGGCGCAGGAGGCCGGAGGCCCGGCCCTCGAAGCCGCTCCGTCCACCCTCGCGCAAGGCATCCTGCGGATCGCTACGCGCCGCTTTCAGCGCCGGAGCGATACCGAAGAGCAGGCCGGTCAGGAGCGACACGCCGAGGCTGAAGACGAGCACGCCGCTGTCGACGCCGATCGCATCGGCGCGTGGCAGGCTGCCGGCCCCGAGACGCACCAGGGTTCGGCTTCCCCAGATCGCCAACAGGGTGCCGAGCACCCCGCCGGCCAGGGCCAGCAGCAGGCTTTCCACCAGCACCCGGCGCATGATCTCCCACCGGCTGGCGCCGAGAGCGGTGCGCACCGCCAGCTCGCGACCCTGAGCCGCGGTTCGCGCCAGCAGCAGATTGGCCAGGTTGGCGCAGGCTATGAGCAGCACGAAGCCCACCGCCAGCAGCAGGGACATCAGGGTCGGCCGAACGTTGGCCACCAGCAGCTCTTGCAACGGATCGAGCGCCGCGCTCCAGCCCTCGTTGGTCTCGGGATACTCGGTCGCAAGGCGGGCCGCGAGCGATTGGATTTCACTCGTCGCGGCCTGTAGGGTCTTGCCCGGAGCGAGGCGGGCGAGAACCTGGAGGTTGTGGTAATCGCGTGGAAAGCGCGCCAGATCCATCCCCAGTGGGACCCAGAGATCGAAGACGTTGAACGGAGCCGGCAGGTCTTCCGGGGCGACGCCGATCACCTCGTAGGTCTCGCCATCGAGGGTCAAAGTCAGGCCGTCGAGGGGAGCCGATCCCAGCTGGCGCTGCCACAGACCATGGCTGATCACCGTCACCCGCGCGGCGCCCGGCGGCTCTTCTTCTGGGGCGAAGCCTCGGCCTTCCACCTGGGCGCCGATGACATCGAAATACGGCGCCGAAACCAGGCCCGCCGTCAGCCGTTGCGGCGTATCACCGCCGGTGAGGGTCAAGTTGCCGCGGCGAAACGCCGCCATCGACTCAAAAGCGGTGCTCTGCTCGCGGAAGTCCTGAAAGTTGGGCGGCGACACCGTGAAGCGCGGATAGCCTGCCTGCGGATTGCTTTCCGCCAGCCACACGATGCGCTCCGCCTCACGTAACGGCATGGCCTCGAAGAGGATGCCGTTGGTCACTGTGAAGATCGCTGTATTGGCCCCGATGCCGAGGGTCAGAGTCAGCAGCGCGATGAGGGTGAAGATTGGGCTCTTGCGTAGGGATCGAATAGCCTGCCGCAGATCCTTGAGAAGGAACTCCATCGTTGGACAAATCTCCTGAGGCAAGGGTTCGAGACGAGGAGAAGTGTCTCAGAGCGGCGGGGGCTTGTAAACCTCGAACGGGCCTGCCGCTTGGAGTCTGGCGAATCGTGGGTTATTCTCATTGGGTTATGGCCTGCCTCCAGACCACTTTCCTCTTTATCTAGCTCCCCAACCCTCATCGGGTCCACCACCGGCATGCCGCCTGGGCTGTCCGTGGATGCTGTGGATGCTTCTATCTCGACCGCCGCAAGGCAGCGGTCCGAGGTGATCCCTACCCGCAATCGGGAGCTATCAATGCACAAGAGAAAACTGAAGATCAAGGCCCGCCGTCGGGCAAGAAAGCGTCAAAACCAAGCCTGGGAGGCCGCCGCTGCCGGCAACCTGGACCGTGCCTGCAAAGAGCTCCAACGGGCGCTACAGGACTGCCAGGAGAACCCCGAGATCTGGAACGGCTATGGGGTCCTGCTCCACCAGGCGGGGGATCCTGAGCAGGCGGAGCACGCCTTGCGCAACGCGATCTTCATCGCGCCGAGCTACGCCGAAGCCTATGTCAACCTCGCCAGCCTGGTGAGCCAGCTCGGGCGCACGATCCAGGCCGAGCGCCTGCAGCGCCAAGCGGTGGAGCTGGCGCCTGAGGACCCAATCTACCGAGCACGGCTCGAGACCTACCGGGTCTTGGTGCCCGAGCCGCAAGAAGCAGCGCCCGCGGCACCGGAGACTAGCGCGGCCGCGACAGCGCTGTGGAGCCCGCGGATCGAGCGTTACGACTGGGCGGCTCTCGAAGAGGAGCTGACGGAGCGCGGCTGTGCGCTTCTCACCGAGCTCTTGACAGCTGAGGAGTGCCGCAAGCTGCGCGACCTCTTCACCCGTGAGGAGTGCTTCGAGAAGACCGTTCCGCTGCCGACGGAGGCGGGAGGCGAAGGCGCCTACCGCTTCTTCCGCCGCCCCCTACCCGAGCTCGTCGCACAGCTGCGGGGCGCGATCTACGCTCGGCTGGCGCCGATCGTCGATCGCTGGAGCGAGCGCCTCGGCCAGGCTCAGCGTTGGCCCGCTGCCCACGAAACCTTCCTCGAGCGCTGCGCTCTGGCCGGTCAGACTCGCACCACACCGATTCTGTTGCGCTACCGCGCGCCAGCAGTCAACGCGTTGCACCAGGACGTATGGGGCGAGATCTACTTCCCCTTGCAGTTGGCAGTCACCTTGAGCCCGCGAGCCGCCGAAGGTGGCAACGGGTTCTCGGGTGGTGCCTTCGTCCTCGCCGACGACGGCGCCGGGCGCAAAGCCCGTCGCCTGGAGATCGCAACCTCTCTCGGCGACGCGGTCGTCTTCTGCACCCGGGAACGGCTGGTCAGAATCGGCAAGACCTACGCCTACCAGCCAGTACTGCACGGCATGGCGCCACTCGAGCAGGGTGAACGCTACGTCCTGGGCATCCCCTTCCACGACTACTCGGACGGTGGCAAGTCCTGAAACTTACCGGAGCCCGCCGGCATCTTGCCGGTGGGCTCGAGCTCAGTGTCTGACACTGACTCGCCTGGCGTTGAGTCGGCTGGCGTCATCAAGGCCGGCGTTGAGACGATTGGCGTCAGCTTCGATCGGCGGATACGGGGTCGTCCAAGCCGAAGAGTTTCCCGACTCGAAGCTACCCCGCTACTCTCCCGGCGAATCCCCCGCCACCTCGTTCGACCTGTTCTGCGAGGAACCCCGACAAGAGACTTCGGTCTGCTATACTGCGCACGCGCGATTCCCCTTGAAAAAGACCCGTAGGGTAGGAAGAGGCTCCACAAGAGAAAGAGAGTCGCGCCCGCGGATCATCAACCGACGACATTGCTCAACGCAGAGGAGAGACCATGACTACATATAACGTCTACATGCACAATGTGCCGAAGGTTGGAGACGATGGCAAGCCGGTACCCATCGCACCGCCCAGCTCGAAGGTATTTTCCGAGCTATCGGAAGCCCAGGGCTTCGCGGCCGAGAACAAGGACGAGTTCGAGCGCGTCACCATCATGCGCCTGACCGAGGACGCCAAGCGGCTGATGGAGCGCTACATCGACGGCGAGCACTCGGTGAACGACAAGCCTGAGCCGACGGAAGAAAAGGCTGAAGAGGCCGGAGCAGCGGAGGACGCAGGAGGCGGCGAAGGCGAGACCGTCACCGAGAACTAAATCCGTAAGCCCAGGGCGCACGCCTTGGGCTCCGGTATGCTGCCCTCCAGGCTCCGGTATGCCGCGCTCCGGGTTCTCAGCCACGGCGGGACGGGGATACGTCGCCCAGGGTAGAACCCTGGGGAGCCCACGAGGCCTCTTGCCCCCTCAGCGCGCGCCGATCAGTCGGGCCAGATGCCGATCGATCCAGCGCTCGGCCTTGTGGTAGTGGCTGAATTGCCGTTCCCGGCGTCGAAACTCGGGGGTGTGGACCCGTCGGCGGCCTCCCACGACGACGGCCGGGATCGCCGCGTGCAGCATTTCGTGGTGGACCACGGCTTCCACCACGTAGCGAGGCACCTTCGGGTCGTCGAGGCAGGGATGGATGCGTACGACGTTGTCCCGCTCGGAGTAGGTGCCGAGGCGGACCGAGAAACCGCAGCCTTTGCGTCGCCTCCGATTCGAAGCTCGGCCCCAGGTGATGTGGACCGAGAGCTTGCCCTCGAAGTAGTCCGCGTTGACGGCATCGCGCAGTAGCCGCAGATCGTAGACCCGGCCCTTGGGGCGAAGAAAGATGCGCCGCGGCCGCGTCGGCTGGTGGGTCTCCGGCTGATGCTGCTGGAAGTGGCCCCGGATCGTTGCCAAGGCGTCGCGCCGCATCCGGCTGCGCCGTGGGCTGACCAAGAAGTCCGCCACGGAAGACAGCACACCGTCCGGCGCTGCGGCGAAGCATCGATGAATCCGCAGATCGAGCTTGCCGCGCCGTTCGCGTGCCGAGACGATCGAGGTGCGGTTGTCGGTCAGAGTGAGCGATCCCAGGCGATCCGGCAAGAGAGCTTCGAGGCGCGGCTGCAGATCACCGAAGCCCGGATCGGACGCTTCGATCTTCGCCGCCGGTGGCTGGGCGGCGGCGACTTCGGGCTTGGGTCCCGAGACCGGCGGCACGGAAGGCTGGGGTGCAGCGCGCTCGCCGACCGGAAAGAGCTCGAGCTGCAAGGCTTGCAGGTGCGACACGCGAGCAGCCTAGCCTGGATGACTCATGAGCTTCGTAGCGAGAGGCCGTAGATGGTTGGAGATACAAGGCTTGCGGGCTCGAAGCGACGCAAGCGTAGCAGCGCTCCGTTGAGGAGCGGAGCGACCGCGTAACGCCGTAGATTCAGTCATATACGGCCTCGCCGTAGAAGCCTCGTGAGAAATCCAGACTACGACAGATTGCAGCCTTCCTTGGTTTCCTCGACCAGATGGTCGACGACGGCTTTAAAGTCCTGCGTCTCGTGGTAGACCGCGAGCTGACGGTCCGCACTGGTTCCGCCTTCGAGGATCGTGTGAACGTACTCGACTTCCTTACGACTGCCGAGATCGTCGACCACATCGTCGACAAAGTCGAGAACCTCCAACGCGAGGGACCGCATCGGCGCCTCTTCCTGCTTGCCGTAGTCGATCAACTGACCATCGATCCCATAGCGCACGGCGCGCCATTTGTTTTCGGTGATCAAGTGGTGGCGATAAATGCGCCAGCTCTGATTGTCGTGGCGCAGCTTGACCAGCTTGGCAACGATGGCCTGCACCAGGGCAGCGAGACAGACCGCTTCGTCGATCTTGGTGCAGATGTCGCAGACTCTGAATTCGAGGGTGGGGAACTTGGGGTGCGGTCGCACGTCCCACCAGATCTTCGTCGGCTCATCGATGCAGTGGGTCTTGACCAGGGTATCGATGAAGCCGTGGTAGTCGGCCCAGGATTTGAAGTGGGGCGGCAGACCCGTGCGTGGCAAGCTCTCGAAGATTACCGTTCGGTACGATTTGAGGCCGGTTTCACGCCCGACCCAGAACGGTGAGCTGGTGGTGAGCGAGAGCAGATGCGGCAAGAAGTACCGCGCCTGGTTCATCACGTCGATCATCAGGTCTTTGTCGTCGATCCCGACATGGATATGCATGCCGAAGATCAGCATGCGGCGCGCCAGCTCGGCCATGTTGGTGGAGAGCTCGGTGTAGCGTTCGCCGACGCTCATGTCCTGGGTCATCCAGGCCGAGAACGGGTGGGTGCTGGCAGCGGCCACCTGCAAGCCGTTGTCGGCAGCCAGCTGACAGATCGAGCTGCGCAGGTGGACCACCTGATCGCGAACCTCGCCGATGTCTTGGCAAATGGTACTGCCGACTTCGACCTGCGATTGGAGAAACTCCTGCTTGATCTGGTCCTTCAGGATCAGCCGCCCCTGGTCGAGAAGCTCCTGAATGTAGGACTTCAGCTCGCGGGATTCGGGATCGATGATCTGGTATTCTTCCTCGATACCGAGAGTGAGCGGCGGCGTTGACATACGGCCTCCAGTCGATAACTCCGGCGATGGCCCGGCGAATTCAAGGGTGATCGATGGGCTGGGAGTGTAGCACGCCAAGGGACGAGAACCTTGCTGCCGGCATGTGGCAGGGCAACCGAGGAGCAGGTGGATGACGAAAGAAGGCGGTCCGGATCAGCGATTGTCACAAGTCGAGGGGTCCGAGACCACCCATCGACAGCGGCGGACTCGGCGAGTGCCGATTCATGGCCACTTCGTCGCCATCGACGCCCCGGAAGTTTCGTCGGAGCCGTGGGTCGTCGACGCGATCGATCTCAACTCCTCGGGTGTCGGCTTGGTCTTGCCGCCGGAGTTGCTGGAAGGCACCGGAGTCTTGCTGAGCTTCCGTCTCGGCAGCCACGACTTCTCGCGCCTACCGGCCACCGTCCAGCACCAGACCGGCGTCTCGGGCGGGCTCCGATTCGGTACCTGGCCCGAAGCCGAGCGGCTCAAGCTACTGGAATACCTGGTGCCGATCTACGAGACGATTGACTGACCCTGGTCTCTCTAACCCGGCCACATGTCGGGTGAGCCGGACAGCTCTCCGGAGCGGCTCAACTGAGCCTGTAGCCGCTTGAGTGGACCGCGCCAAGCTTCGACCGGCTGCGGCGGACGGGTGGTGATCAGCTGATCGAGTTCGTCGTCCAGGCCGAGCAGGGAGTGCAGCTCGTCGAGGATCTCGTCCGGCACGCGGCTGCGCTGCTCCCCGAAGGAGAAAAGGGCACGATAGGTTTTGGCGACGAGGCGCAGATCGTGATCCTGCAGCTCCTGCCGATGGGAGACCTGCACCAGGATTTCGGCAAAGCTCGAAAGGTCCTCCCACAGCCGCCGGGCGATCGCCACGTCGCGCTGGTC
>JBCCGX010000187.1:0-11807 GCA_039029035.1 Acidobacteriota bacterium
CTCCACGGCCCGCGGCTGGTAGTCGGTGAAGTCGTAGAGGAAGAGGATCACGTTCCACATCTCCTCCTCGGTGAGGAAGCTCTCCCAGGCCGGCATGGCGCTCTGCCACGGGCCACCTTCTTCCGGCATCCCAGGCGCGCCCTTGGCGATGCGCCAGAAGAGGAAGGCCTCGCGCAGCATGGCGATGGTGCCCGGATCCTGGAAGTTGGTCGGGATCGGATTGAGGGCATGGGCGTACATGCCAGCCCCCGCCATCAGATCACCGTGGCAGTAGAAACAGTTCTCGTAGTAGATCACCCGGCCGTTCTCGAGCCGCTCCGCGAACTCTTCCGGATTGGAGGTCTCGAGCTCGCGGTAGGGGTTGTCGGCGGTGCCGAGGTTGTACTCGGTGTCGTGCACCGTGATCGGCTCGCCCGGCGGTGCCGGATGCACGGTGCGAGCGAAGAACGGCGCTTGCGGCGTCTTGGTCATGCCGGCATAGATCTGGAAGGCGACGAGGCCGGGGATCAACAGCACCATGGCGGCCAGCGGTAGCCGATAGCGTGGCTCGGTGACGAAGGATTCGATCGGCTGCCAGAACTCGTGGACGCGTTCCTTCTCGGTCAAGATGAAGGCGAAGATCGAAAGAGTGACGATCCCCATGTAGATCTTGATCACGGAGGCCGGCACCGGCACGGTGAAGCCGTAGAGCAGGACGAAGTACATCCCCAACCACCAGGCCGCCGCCCACGTCAACATGCCGACCTTGCGCCAGCGCAGAAAGAACATCAGCGCGACGAAGGCAATGATGACCAACCAGTTCATCCTTAGTAGCCTTTCTGAGTTACCGCCTCGACGACGAGGATGGAGGAGAATGACCCATTCGCTCAACCCTACTGGTGTGTTCGACTCGCTAGCTGTTCTCGCTCAGGTGCTGGACCAGGGTCTGGAGCTCCGCCAGGGTGACCTGATCCAGCCCACCGTCCCCAGGATGTCGATAGAGAGCCGACAGCAGCTGATCGGTGTCGAGTCGCGAGCCGATACCTGCCAAGCTCGGCGCCGGTGGGTTACTCGGTGTGGCGCCGTCGTGGCAGCGGTTGCAACCGTAGGTCGCGAGCACTGTACCTTCAGCCGGCGCGGCCTCGGCCGCCACGGCGGTCTCGGCGTCTCCGTCGGCTGCTGGGGCCGCACCGCCACCGAGCGCGCCGCCGGTATAGACCAACTTTGTGTCCATGGTCACCGTCGCGGTACCACCCAAGGTCTGCAAGTAGGCAATGACCGCCAGGATTTCTTGGTCGGTGAGGCCGATCGGCGGCTTGCCGATCGCCGGCATACCGGGGTTGAAGCCTTCGACGAGAAAAATATCGGGCTCGTACAGTGACTCGGCCAAGTAGTCGACCGCGGTGTAGCCCTCGGCCCGGCGACGCTCGCCTGCGCGAGCGGCGATGCCGTCGAGATCAGGAAAGCGTAGGGCGCCGGTCTTGCCGATGGTGTGGCAAGTGGAGCAGATGCCCTTGCCGAGATAGATCTCTTGACCGATCTCGACCATTTCTGCGGTCGAGACGTCGGAGGCGATCTCGATCACTTCCGGCGGTTGGACTTCCTTTTGCGGTACGGCCTGGCCGACCATCATGTAGAAGCCGGTCATCAAGACCGTGAGGACGGCGAGTTGCAGTGGTACCGGTATCTTCATCACGTATTGAGGGTCGGAGGTCTCTGATTGTCCATCGTGCCGCTGCCGTCGGAGCGATGGTCCGCGACATTGTAGTCCGAGGCATCGGGCTCCGAGGCGCTATAACTGGAAACACTGTATTCCGCAGAGGCACCGTAGTCCGCAGAGGCGGCGCTCATGGCGCTGCTGCTGGCGGCGCCACCGGCGGCAGCCAGACCACCCGCCGGAACGGCCTGGGGCGCGGCTTGCGGGGCGCCACCAACCGCGGCCGCGTAGTCTTTCTTGCTCGACAGGCCCGTGAGCCAGAAGATAAAGCCGATGAGCAGAAAGAAGACGACTACGGTGAACGACACCACCTGGGTGGCGAAGCCCAGGGTTGGCGTGTAGGCATCCGGCGAGGTGTCGCGAATCACGCCCCAGACGTGCCAATGCTGCCGCAGGCCGGAGCGCACGTAGCCCATCAGACCCATCAGCCAGGTGAAGGTGACCGCCAGCATGATGAGCAGGTACTGCGAGATCGGGTTGATCTTCCCCCAATTGGTCTCGGCAGTCTTGGCGCCCTTCAACAGAAAGGCGTCGACAATGGTGACCAGGACCAGGGCGACCAGAACCGCGCCGACCTGGGGAATCGAGAAACCTATTCGGGTTTTGGCGTCGACGAAATAGCCGTAGATACCGTAGAAGATCACCGTCGCGGCGGAGCCGGCGAAGATGAGAAACTGGACGAAGTTCGCCTTGCCGGCCCAGGAGACGGTCGGGATCTTGCCGCTGCGGCGGTAGAGCACGAAGCTCAGGAAGGTGGTCAGGATCAGGATGTTGACCGCGGTGTTCTTGGCCGACATGACGCCGAGGTAGCCGAGCATCGGGTGCGACGAGCCGCCCATCGCCTGGATCTCCTCGGTGGTGGAGATGATCGAGCGTGGCGTCGCCCAAATGGCGAAGCAGATGGTGATGACCACCAGCATCGGCCAGATGAAGGCACGGAAGCGCTCGGCGCCCTTGATGCGGCCCATACCGAGCCAAAGGTACCAGTTGGCAAACAGAAAGAGGTTGCCGATCAGCACCGCCTGGATGATGAACAGCCAAGAAAAGGCGCCACCCATCATCGTCAAGCCCATGGTCTGGGAGAAAGCGTAGATTTCCGACGCCAGCCAGTAGCCGGCGAAAGGCAAGGGCAGCAGACCGCAGATGGCGACGAAGTTGCCCATGTAGCCCATCCAATCGAAATGGGCCCGTTCTTCGTCGGTCTTCGCCTGGAGGAATTGGAAGGCGGCGTAGGCGGCGGCAATCGAGCCACCGAAGGCGACGTTGGCGATGATGCGGTGGATGTTGATCGGCATCCAGGTGTAGTTGTTCACCGCGTCCCAGGTGGATATCAACGCTCCGCTCTCGGAAATGCCGGCCGGAGTCGACATGAAGGTCAGCCAGGCGTTGGCGATGAACATCAGCGCGGTGCCGACGATATTGAGCATCAGGCCAAGGAACAGATGGACCCGCGGCGAGAACTTGCCCCAGCCGTAGTAGTAGCTGTAGAGGAAACCGGCTTCGGCGAAGAACAGCAACACGTAGGGCAGGAAGGTCGGTGAGAACACCGACATCAGATAGTTGGTGAACTTCGGGTAGAAGGCGATCAGCATGAACGTCAAGCCTGCGCCCAGGGTCGCGGTGAAGGAAAACGACGCCGAAAGCAGCTTGGTAAACTCGTAGGCCAGCTTGTCGTAGCGTTTGTCACCTGTGCGGTAGCCGATGAACTCGATGATCAGAGCGAAGATCGGCACCGCCAGCACAAAGGCAGCGAACAACAGATGGAGCTGGGCGACGATCCACACCGCGACCCGGCTACCGATGCGCGGCGCCGCCCGGTACTCAGCCTCTTCGTAGGGCTTCTCCGCCGCCGCCGTTGCTGCGGCCTCCGCTTGCTCGCGCAGGGCCTGCTGGCGGGGCGTCTCGTCGGCCGGCACTTCCGCCGATTGACGTACCGGGGACTTGAACGACATCTTCTGGTCGAAGGTCGTCATGAACTTGAAGGACGCCGTGATCACCGCGATCATGGCGAGAACCCCGAGAATGATCGGGACGATGGGCGGCTTGCTGTGCCTTTCTTGGCTCAAGGGGACTCCCAGGTCGAGATTCGGTCTTCCTCGAAAGACTAGAGTCTACTGTCCTTCACGGTCCTTCGGCACCCAGACGGCTACGAGCCGGCCTCGTTCTGCAGGCGACGGATGTAGGCGATGATCGCCCATCGGTCGTGCGGCGGGATCGGGTACTTGTAGCCCGACATGAGGCCCAGACCGTTGGTGATGACATTGAATAGCTCACCGTCCGGCGCGTCCTTCAGGCGCTGTTCCATCAGGTCTGCCGACTCGATCTGGGCGCGGTCCCAGAGCACCCCCTTGCCGTTGCCCCGCGGGTGATGACAGGGCGCACAGTAAATGTCGTACCGCTCCTGGCCACGCAGTAAGAGGGCCTCATCGACCGCAATGGGCATGGCAGCCACGGGCAAGCCCGCTTCGTCGACGCCGGCGTAGAAGGCGGTGTCTTCGTGCAGCTCGCCACGCGCCACAGTACCCTCGATCGGTAGCCGCATGGTGGCGCCGTCGTAGAAGAACTGGCTCGCCGCTTGAGCCCGGTACTTGGGCTGGTTGTCCATGTTGGGGTTGGGATGCCAGGGAGGCCGCGGAGACGTCGCACCGCGCCAGCAACCGGAAACAGCCACCACGAGCAGGAGGGCAGCTATCGGGGCGTGCCAACGTGCCCGCCCTGCTCCAGCCGGCGATGTCCGAGCCGTCACGAGCGATGGGACCGCACGCTGGCCTGCCCCTTCAGCTCTTCGCTGAGTGTCGTCGGTCAGATTCACGCGTCGCATCACGCCCCCTCCCAATCGGGATTGGGGTTGCGCAGCTTCGCCAGGTACGAGGTGCGCGGTCGATTATTGAGATCTTGCAGCACGAGGTAGTCGCGCTCTGAGCTCTTCCACTTGGAGACTTCGCTGTCGGCATCGGTGATGTCGCCGAAGACGATGGCGTCGGTCGGGCAAGTCTGCTGGCAAGCCGTTTTGATCTCACCGTCCTCGACCTCGCGCTCGGCCCGTTTGGCGGCGATCCGCGTCTCGCTGATGCGCTGCACGCAGTAGGTGCATTTCTCCATCACGCCACGCGAGCGCACCGTCACGTCCGGGTTCATCGCCATCTTCATCAACTCGGGCGTGTCCTTGGTGTAGTTGAAGAAGTTGAAGCGCCGGACCTTGTAGGGACAGTTGTTCGAGCAGTAGCGTGTGCCGATGCAGCGGTTGTAGACCATCGCATTGAGGCCTTGCTCGTCGTGCACCGTGGCGGCCACCGGGCAGACCTGCTCGCACGGCGCGTTTTCGCAATGCATACAGGGCACCGGCTGGAAGACGACTTCCGGCTCTTCCGGCTCGCCGGTGAAGTAGCGGTCGACACGCAGCCAATGCATCTCGCGGCCACGCGACACCTGGTCCTTACCGACTACCGGGATGTTGTTCTCACTCTGGCACGCCACGACACAGGCATTGCATCCGGTGCAGGCGTTGAGGTCGATCGCCAGGCCCCATTGGGGACTCTTTGTGTAGTCGAACGACGGGAAGAGCTGATGCGACTTCTCGGGCTTCCGCTTCTCGGGAACGACCTTCTTCCCGCCGTGATAGGCCGCCTGGGTCGCCTCATAGATCAGCTCGCGGCCTTCGAGATCCCAATGCTCCTGCGTCTGGGCCAAGAGATGGGAGCCCTTGACCTTGGTTAGGCTGAGGCCGCCGTCGAACTCCAGAGCCTGGGAGTCGCGCAGCAGGTAGGCGTTGGCACCGACGCCGTCGCCCACTCTGCCGGCCGCTGTGCGTCCGTAGCCCAGGGCCAACGCCACCGAGTCATCGGCTTGCCCGGGCAGCACGAAGATCGGTATGTCGAGGGTCCGATCGCGGTACCCGAGGCTGACCAGATCGCCACTCGTGAGGTCGAATTGTTCGGCCGTTTTGGGGCTGACCAAAGCTGCGTTGTCCCAGGTGATCTTGGTGATCGCATCGGGCAGCTCTTGCAGCCAGCTGAGGTTGGCGAAACGACCATCGAAGCTCGCGCGCGACGGATAGAAGCTCAGCTCGAGGCCACTCTCGTCGCTGGCTGCAGGCAGCGGCACAGCGTTGATCGCAGGGGCGTCGATCGCCTCCGGAGCGACCGCCAGCTGCTCCGCCTGGGCGACGCCGTCATGCAGGACCCTGCGCCACTGGCGATCGAAATCTTCCGCCCCGAGCAGGTCGACCCACGTCTCCTGCACCGACTGATGCCCCGGCCGCGCGCTGCCGTTGGCCAACTGATCGACGATCTCGATCGCGCTGCGGCCGTTCAACAGAGGCGCGATCAGCGGCTGAACGACGCTCAACGTGCCATCGGCCGCGCGCGCATCGCCCCACGCTTCGAGGAACTGCGCCTCCGGCAGGTGCCAATGAGACTTGCGCGACGTCTCGTTGAATTGATCCGCCAGATGGATGCTCTGCCCGACCGCCGCCAGGGCGCCGGCGAAATCGAGATCCGCCGGGGCCGTGTAGACCGGGTTGCCGCCGAGGATCAGCAGCGTCTCGATACTGCCGCCGCGCATGGCCTCGACCAGCTCGGCAAAGGCCGTCGCGTCGCCAACGCCGGTGTCGGAATGGTCGTGCAGAGTGACCGTCTGGCCGAGGGCGCCGAGCGCCTGATTGATCGCCAGGGCCAAAGCGTGCACCTCCGGCGGCTGACGCCGTCCGGCGATGACAACGGCGCCACCGGACGCACCGGCCAGGTCCGCCGCGATGGCCTTGACCTTGCCTTCGACGCCGGCCGGCAAGGCCACGCCTGTCGCCGCTTCGACCCCCAGCTCGCCGGCCAAAGCCGCGGCAAAGGCGCCGATCTCGCGGCTCTTCAGGCGAATCCGATGATCGGCCATGGAGCCGGTGATCGACAGTGAGCTTTCCACGGCATAGAGCCGGTTCGACGCATCGGCGCCCGCCTCGGCCTTGCGACTACGGGCGAAACCTTTGGCCGCCGCCAAGCTCTCACTCTCGGTGTGCAAGATGTCGGCGTCGAGGGCCAGTATCCGGCGCGCCTTCTCCAGGTGATACACCGGCCGGCAGGGCGTGCCGGTCGCCAGGCGGCAGCCATGGAAGACGTTGTCGTCGCCCAGCGGCTCGTGCACGACCCATTGGGCCTGCGGGAAGACCTCCGCCAACCGCGCCGCGAGCCGCGCCAAGGTCGGCGAGCAGTAGGCGCCGGAAAGCACCGCCAGACCCGCGCCGCCCGAGGCTTCGAGCGCCGTCCGGCGTTCGGCGAGATCCGCGTCGAAGGCGGCCCAGTCGGAGACCGCATGCTCGGTCGCCTCGGCCGCGAGGTGACGCACCCGGCTGGATCGATCCGGGTCGCAGAGTCCCAGGATCGACGCCTGGGTCCAGGTCGTGGCGGCCCCTTGTGACGACGGGTGCAGCTCGTTCCCTTCGATCTTTGTCGGCCGCCCTTCGTGGCTCTCGACGACGACGCCAAACGCGCTGCTGCCAAACGGCAGGGTCGTCGCGTAGCGTTTGGGGATACCGGGAATGACGTATTCGGGCCCGGTCACATAGGGCACGATGGTCTCGACCGGTCGGCGACAACCCTCGAGACTGGCGAGTGTGAACGAGGCGCCCATCAAGGTGAGCATGGTCCGGCGGCTGACCTCGTCGGGAGCCGAGTCTGCTCCGTCCGGGAATTCGCGCACGCGGCCTGCCGAATCGCTCGTGGCCTCGCGGATCGCCGCATCGCGGACCGCCGGCGATTCGAGCAGCCGCTCGAGGCTACGCCAATACCGCTTGTCGTCTACAGGGGGCTCGGATTTCAACGATGGCATGAGGTGCAGTCTTCCGGCGGCCTGATCTGGCGCTCTTGGATGACCTGGGAGGCGAAGGCGACCTGATCTTTGCCTGGCTTCCAGGTGGTATTGGTGATTTGGTCGC
Source organism: Acidobacteriota bacterium (assembly GCA_039029035.1). GTDB lineage: Bacteria > Acidobacteriota > Thermoanaerobaculia > Multivoradales > J023 > JAAELT01. Next base: position 7,623 of record JBCCGX010000187.1, read on the forward strand.
GCTCGCGCAGGTGGAGCGCCGGCTCTCGGTGGCACTCGAGGCACCAACCCATGGACAGGGGCTCCATCTGAGTGACCACTTCCATGCTGCGGATGTCGCCGTGGCAGCTCGAGCAACCAACTCCGGCGCGGATGTGTACGCTGTGATCGAAGACGGCGTATTCGGGCACCTTGTGCACCCGGACCCATTCGACGGGCTGATTGTTGGCCACACTGTCACGAATCACCGCCAGCTTCTCACTGTCGCGAGTCACCAGCTGGTGGCAGTTCATGCACACCTGAGTCGGCGGCACCGAGGCCACGGCCGAGACTTCCACCTGCGCATGGCAATAGCGACAGTCGAGCTCGAGCTCGCCAGCATGGAGCTTGTGGCTGAAGGGCACCGGCTGTTCCGGTTGATAGCCGACATCAGTGAACTCCGGCGAGAAGTAGTACCACATCAACAGCGGGGCGATCACCGCCACTGCGGCCAGGCCACCGACCAGATAGAGCGGCGCTTTATTGGTCCATGCAGGGAAGATCTGTGGCAAAGGTCAACCTCCTGCTCAATGGCAGATGGCATCGTTGTTGTTGTATTGAGCGCCGGAAGGATAGCCGTGCACTCTGGGGCTGTCAAGAGAAGCCGACGGGGCCGAACCGGCCTTGGAACCTCTGCTCCCGAGCGCCCCGACAAGACCGCCGAAATGCGTCTCGGAGACGGTTTCGAGCTGCCGAAGATGACAGCCCAGATGACGGGCGAAAGAGCCTACCGAAAGCCTAGAATCTAGGTTATGATGAGCATCCGCTTCAGTCTGCTGACACCTTGGCAGAGGGTCACCCAAGTCGAGCAGCGACGATCGAACGATCGTCAAACACCATCGAATACCTATCAGCGACTCACGGCAACCGCCAACTCACTGCAATCGCCAACTCACTGCAATCACCGCTGGTGCTCGAGTCGAGCCCTCGAGCTTTTTCAGCCAAACCACCGCAATCGCCGCTGGCGCTCGGGGCTGAGCCCCTCTCATTCCGCCGGGAGGTGACGATGAAGAACAAGGCGACGCACGTCCTCTTGGTCGAAGATGAAGAAGCGCATGCCGAGCTGATTCAGCTGTCGTTCGAATCGCGACCGGATATTCAGCTCACGATCGCCCCCAGCCTGGATCAGGCGCGGGCCTGTCTGGCCGAGACCACCCCCGATTTGGCGATCATCGACTCTCTTCTGCCGGACGGAGCGGGCCTGGAGCTTATTCGGGATCTCCGCGACGAGTCGCGCTATCCCATCGTCTTGCTGACCAGCCAAGCGGACAAGGCGATGGAAGCACAGGCTTTGGCGGCAGGCGCGGCGCGCTACGTGGTCAAGTCGGAAGTGACGCTGTTCGAGATGCCGGAAATCGCCGCGAGCCTTCTGGAGTCGCAAGATGTTGGCGATTAGAGTACCAGGCTCGATTTTTCTCGAGGATGATCGACAGTGAAAGTGCCACCTTTCAGAATCCTGCTCGTCGAGGATAACCAAGACCATGCCGAGCTGGTCATGCGTAGCCTCGAGGACCATCCGATGCCCAACACGGTGCATCACTTGTCGGATGGAGAGGCTGCTCTCGATTACCTCTTTCGTCGTGGTTCTTTCGCCGATGAAGGGCAATCTCCCCGGCCTCATATCATCCTGCTGGACTTACGTCTGCCCAAAATCGACGGCCTCGACGTGCTCAAGGAGCTGCGGACCGCCAAAGAACTCGATGAAATTCCGGTCATCATTCTCAGCACTTCGAGCGCCGACGCCGACGTTGGCAAGGCCTACAGCAACCATGCCAACAGTTACCTGGTCAAGCCCAACGACTTCCAGACCTTCGACGATCTGATGAAGGCTCTGGGCTTTTACTGGCTCGGCTGGAACCACTTCCCAGGGCCACCGCTGCGCGCCTTGGCCGTCGATGGAAGCCATAGGGATCGCCTGGGAGCCAGGACGTGACGAGCCACTTAGTGGCTGGAACGAGCCCCTCCGTGGCTGGAACGAGCCATTCCATGGCTGGAACGTGCCCCTCCGTGGCGACGGACAGATGATCGACGCCCGACCTGTCGCAACACGTTGCAATGACCGGCACACCCTTGACGATTCTCTTCGTCGAAGACAATCCCGACCATGCCGAGTTGGTGATGCGCAGCTTCGCCGATCATCGGGTCGCCAACAAGATTCACCACCTGACCGACGGCGAGACCGCGCTCGACTATCTCCTGCGTCGAAATGCCTATAGCGCGCCGGAAAAGAGTCCCCGACCCCATGTCGTCCTGCTCGATCTCAGACTGCCGAAGATCGATGGTTTGGAAGTCCTCAAAGTTATTCGCAGCTCCAAAGACCTAGAGAAAATTCCGGTCGTCATTTTGACGACCTCCCATGCCGAAATCGATGTCGGTAAAGCTTACGAGCATCACGCCAACAGCTATCTGGTGAAACCCCTGGATTTCGACAAATTTACTCGCTTGATGGACGACCTTGGCTTCTATTGGCTGGGTTGGAACCATTTTCCATGGACCAAGACCGTAACTTGAGCCGTCATAGCAGTCGCAGTCGCCGCACCGGGGAGCTCAGCCGGTGAGGCAGAAGACGATCGAGGTTCTACTCGTCGAGGACGACCAGGGCCACGCCGAGCTGATTCGCCGAGCTTTCGAGCCGCGCGCCGAGCTGATGCGACTGCAAGTCGCGGAGAGCTTGCGTGCAGCGCGCCACTACCTGAGCTCGGCGAAGCCGGACCTGGCCCTGATCGATCTGCTTCTGCCAGATGGCAAGGGTATCGAGCTGTTACCAGAGGAAGGCAGCGAGGCGCGGTACCCGATCGTCATCATGACCAGCCACGGTGATGAAGAAGTCGCGGTCGAGGCGATGCGAGCCGGCGCATTGAACTATGTCGTCAAGTCCGGCGAGACCCTGGCCAACATGCCGCAGATCGTCCAAGGAGCCTTACGCGAGTGGCGTCACGTCGTTGAACGGAGGCGCGCCGAGGAGGCGTTGCAGGCCAGCGAGAGACATTTTCGGTCGCTGATCGAGAATGCTCTCGACATCATCACAGAGGTCGACGAGCAAGGGACGATGCAGTATGCCAGCCCTTCCATCGAACGGGTTCTGGGCTACGCACCTAATGATCGGATCGGCACGAACATGTTCGGCCTGCTACATCCGGACGACCGTGAAGATGTGATTCGCAAGGTCTTCCAATCGTTCGACCAACCCGGTACCACTCAGTTCTTCGAAGCCCGCTATCGACACAAAGAGGGTCCGATTCGGATCCTGGAAGCTGTGTGCAGTGTCCATCGGGAGCCCGGCGGCGGGCTTCGGGGGGTCATCAACTCACGCGACGTCACCGACCGCAAGCACGCTCAGGAAGAGAAAGCCAGGCTCGAGGAGCAGTTACGCCATTCTCAGAAGTGGGAGATCGTCGGCACTCTGGCGGGCGGTATCGCCAATGAGTTCAACAACATGCTTACCCCGATCCTGGGTTTCGCCGACATGGCGCTCGACGAGGCGCCTGTGGGTAGCAAAACACGCCAGGGCCTGGAGCACATACTCACCGCCGCCAACCGCTCGCGCGAACTGGCCGAGCAGATCCTCGCCTTCAGCCGACAAGCGGAGCCGCAGCGCAAACCGGTGCGTTTGGATCAGATCGTCGAAGAGGCCCTGAAGCTACTCCGGCCATCCTTGCCGGCCAATATCGAGATCCGGCATGAAGTGACGACCGAGCACAGCGTCGTCATTGCTGACGCGGATCAGATGCACCAAGTGCTGATGAACTTGTGCACTAATGCACACCACGCGATGCCCGGCGGTGGAGTCCTCGAAGTGAGGCTCGATGCGGTCGACACCGGGGCCGAGCTGGGTCGCATTCATCGACGCTCGCGGGCTGGAGACTATGTCCGCCTGACCGTCTCGGACACCGGCCATGGGATGGATCCGGCCACTCGCGATCGGATCCTCGAGCCCTTCTTCACGACCCGAGGAACCGACGAGAGAACGGGCCTCGGCCTTTCCGTCACCCACGGCATCGTGGTCAGTCACGGTGGTGATCTCGAGGTTGACAGCGAGCTCGATCGAGGGACCGCAGTGCACGTCTATCTGCCGCGAGCCGATCGCGCGGTCGAACAGAAGGCCTCGTGAGAACGACGGGCAATCTCTCGCAAGCCGCTCACGCGGTCGAACAGAAGGCGTCATGAA
>JBCCGX010000188.1:0-11801 GCA_039029035.1 Acidobacteriota bacterium
GCTGGCGAGGAGCGCGGTCTCCGCCCGCCGCCGCTCGACGATGTGCTTCCATTCCCGCAGGGTGGAGACGGCGACGCGCGGCAGCTCGGCGATGGCCTGCGGCGACTTGACGAAGTAATCCACCGCCCCCGCCTTCATCGCTTCGACGGCCATCTTCTCGTCGCCCTGGCCGGTCATCACGACCACGGGGAAATCGGCCGTACCGTTGGCCGGCAGGAGCTCTGTTCCCCGACCGTCGGGCAACAGCAAATCGGTGATGACCAGCCCGGGTCGACTCTCCTCGATAGCCACCCGTGCCTCTCTCAGCGACGGCGCGAGCCGCAGCTGGAAGAAATCGTCCGGTTCGAAGGCCCTCCCGATCAATTCGGCATGGGCGGCGTTGTCTTCGACGATCAGAATATCGGGCGAAACCATGATTTTCCCTCGCTAGCTCCCTCTCAGCGCGAGACGAGTAGCATTAGACCCGAAGGGGGATGACAAACCATATGACGGTGAGACCGTCCACCGTTCTCTTTGTCTCGACGATGTGGCTCGTTCGTTTGCGGCACTCCCTTGCCAGACGGAATCGAGCGACGCAGCTCTACGTTTGTTGGCCGAAGCAGTAGCCTCGGCCCCGCCGCGTCAGCACATAGCGCGGCCGGTGTGGCGCGGCCTCGATTTTGCGCCGTAAGCGGGCGATATGAGTTCTGAGCACCGGCTCGCCAACACTCGGGTCCGGCCACACACGGTGGAGCAAGGCTTCGGTGGTCACAATCGCCCCACCGCTCTGCATCAAAATGTAGAGCAGCTTGTTCTCGATCGGCGTCAGCTCGATCGCCTGGCCGTCGATCAGAACCTGCTGGTTACCGGGTTCCACCTCGAGCCGATCGTCCACCCGGATGCGGGGTCCCAAGGTGTAATCGAAACAACCGATCCGCCCCAGCACGCGGTGGATCCGTGCCACCAGCACCCCCAGATCGAGAGGCTTGCGAATGAAGTCCTCCGCGACCTCTTGGATCGCGTCCGCCTCGGTCTTGTTGTCATCCATCGACGTCAGCATGATGATCGGCAGATCGACCGCCCGCTTGAGGGTGCGGCAGAGCTCCAGCCCGCTCATCCCCGGCATGAAGAGATCGACCAGGGCGAGATGTGGGCAGCCCTTCTCCTTGATCATCGCGATCGCCTCCTCGCCCGAGGCTGCCGACCAGACTTCGAAATCGGCCAGTTGCAGCCCCGCCTTGATCATTGCGATGATGACCGGGTCGTCGTCCACCTGCAGGATCCGATACCGGCGCGCTGAGGTCTTGCTCGCCAGTACCCTTGCCGAGCTCTTGCCCGAGGCGGCGCCCGCCTTGTCTGATGGACGGGCTGGCTGATCCTCCGGCGGCGGCTGGCTCGCGAGCTCTGAGAAGGCGCTGTCGAGGGGTTGTGGTGGCCCGACGTGGAACCCCTGAGCGAAGTCGATTCCGAGCTCCGTCAGCTTGGCAAGTATTTCTTCGTTCTCGACAAACTCAGCGATGGTTTTCTTCCCCATGACCCGGCCCAGATCATGGATCGACTTGATCATGACCAGGTCCATCGGATCTTGCAGAATGTCGCGCACGAACATACCGTCGATCTTGATGAAATCGACCGGTAAGTTTCGTAGGTAACCGAACGACGACAGGCCGCTACCAAAGTCGTCCAGAGCGAATCGGCAGCCTAGGGCTCGCAGCTGGCGGATGAAGTCCGTCGCCCGGGTCAAGTTGGCGATCGCCACCGTCTCGGTGATCTCGAAGCAGATCTTCTCCGGCGGTACGCCGGACGAGGCGAGCCGCTCGACGATCAATTCGATCAATTCGCGATCACCGACCGACCGGCCCGATAGATTGATCGAGCAGAAGCCCAGGCGGTCGAGGCTAGAGCGCTGTTGCGCCAATGCGTCGAGTGCTTTTTCGACCACCCAACGATCGATCCGGCGCACGAGGCCATAGCGCTCGGCAGCACCTAGAAACGCGCCTGGGAGGACCTCCTCTTCGCCTTCACCCTGCATGCGCAAGAGCAGCTCGAAGTGAGCCAAGCCAACGCTGGCACCGGACAGCTGCATGATCGGTTGGCAATACAAAAGAAACCGTTCCTCTTCCAGCGCCCGATTGATCCGCGTCACCCACTGCATTTCGCCGTGGCGCTTGGCCAGTTGGCGGTCGTTCTCGTAATAGAGATGGATCCGGTTACGCCCCATGTCTTTGGCGACATAGCACGCTGAATCCGCTGCGGTCAGCAAAGACGACACATCCCGGCTATCCGCCGTTATCGTGACCAGGCCGATGCTCACACCGACAGCGAAACTCTTGTCATCCCAGACGAAGCGAAACCCTTGCACCGCCCCCTGCAACGATCCCGCAACCCGCAGGCCGTCTTCGACCGAGCAACCGGACAACACGACGCCGAACTCGTCGCCGCCGAGACGGGCGAGGATGTCATTGCACCGCAGCTTCGACGTCAGTAGAGCCGACACTTGCCGCAACAGCTCGTCGCCGGCGCCGTGGCCACAGGTGTCGTTGATCACCTTGAATTGATCGAGATCCATGAAGCAGAGCACATGCTCGGTTTGCTTTTCTCTGGCTTCGTGGAGGGCTCGATTCAGGCAGCTCTCGAAGCGGCGGCGATTGGCCAGGCCGGTGAGCGGATCGTGGCTGGCATGGTAGGCCAGGCGCTTGGACAGCCGACGAGCCTCGGTCACGTCTTCACAGACGATCAAGGCCATCGTGTCCGTGTCCGCACCTTCGATCGCCCGGGCGGTGACATTGAGCCAGATCTGGCTGCCATCTTTGTGCCTCTGTGATGTCTGCCAGCGCTGCACGATGGCCGGCGAATCGAAACATTGCTCGAGAAAAGCCAGAACCTCCCGCTGGTCAGATGCGAGATGCAAATCGGCCAACTTGCGACCGACCAGCTCGCTGACTTCGTAACCCAACTGCTCGGCGGCGAACCGATTGACCGAGATCAGAATCCCGTCTCGACTGACGGTGAAGAACATCGACGGGTTGTTGTCGAACAACGTGCGGTAGCGTCTCTCGCTGGCGTGGAGGGCCCTTTCGGCCCGCCGCCGCTCGACGATGTGGCGCCACTCGCGGATCGTGGTGGCCGCGATACGCGGCAGCTCGGCGATCATCTCGGACGACTTGACCACATAATCCACCGCACCGGCCTTCATCACCTCGACCGCGATGTGCTCGTCGCCGTGTCCCGACATGATGACGACGGGAAAGTCGGCCGCCTCACCGCCGGGCAGGAGATCCGTGCCACGCCCATCCGGCAGCAGAAGATCGGTGATGACCAGTTCCGGATGGTTTTCCTCGATCGCACTCCGCGCCGCCTCCAGGCACCGCGCGTGGCGCAAGTGGAAGCCCTCTTCGGGCTCGAATGCCCTGCCGATCAACTCCGCATGGGCAGCGTTGTCTTCGACGACGAGAATCTCTGGTGAAATCACTCTGACCAACCTCCTACGCGACAACTCGAGATCTCCCCTCTGGAATCGCTTCTCGGGTCACCTTCTATCTCCCAGACGGCCTATCTCCCAGACGGCTACAGTTCGTCCGAGAAGTCCTCTTCGACTCGAGGCATTAGACGCGCGGGTTGTCACAGTCGACATCACGGCATGGAAGAGGCTAATTGCCGAATCGCCTCGACTCGTTCACCCGATCGGCCGTTCGATGGTCGGCAAGAACCCCCTCGAAGGGCTTGGGCTGGTGTATTCTGGCGGTCAAGGTGGAGACGAATCACTCGCACGGCAGCAACAGCAGCAGCGGCAGCAACCGCAGCGTCACCCAGCGAAGTAGCACGCCGCCTCCGCCCGCCGGTTCCCTGCTCCGCGGCCGACGCTTCCGGCTGCTCCGGGTTTACCGAGTCACGGCCCAGGTTCTGCTCAGCTATGGACTGTTCAACCTCGTAGGCTTCGTCCGCGGCCGGCGCTGGCGCGAGCGCCATCTACCACGCGTCAACCAGCGCAATGCGCGCCGCATCCAGCGCACGATCGCGGCTGTCCAGGGCCTGTTCATCAAGGTCGGTCAGCTGATCTCTATCCTGAGCAACTTCTTGCCGGAGGACTTCCGCCAGGAGCTCGAGGCGCTGCAGGATCACATCCCCCCGCGCCCCGCGGCGGAGATCGAGCGCCGTCTGCGCGAGGAGCTCGGGGCCGGTCCCGACGAATTGTTCGCCGACTTCGGCAATGAGCCGGTGGCCAGCGCCTCCCTCGCCCAGGTCCATGCCGCCCGCCTGGCGGACGGGACACGGGTGGCGGTGAAGGTCCAGCATCTCGATATCGAGGCCATGGCGCACCTCGACCTGAACACCATCCGGCGAGTGCTCGCCATCGTCGGCTTCGTTCTGCGCATCAAAGGGCTCGGCTCGATCTACTCCGAAGTGCGGGAGATGATCCTCGAAGAGCTCGATTTCACCCGTGAGGCGGAGCACATCGAAGCCATCGGCGCCGGCTTCCGCGACGACCCGAAGGTCTCCTGCCCGCAGGTGATCGCCAACCGCAGCAGCCAGCGTGTCTTGACCACCCGCTTCGTCGACGGGGTCAAAGTCACCGATTTGGCCGCCCTCGCCGAGCGTGGGATCGATCGGGCGAAGCTCGCCGAGCGCATTCTCGAGGCCTACTGCCGGATGATTTTCACCGACGAGCTCTACCACGCCGATCCGCACCCCGGCAACATCCTGGTACGCGACGACGGGGCCATCGTGTTCGTCGACTTCGGCGCCGTCGCCCGCCTGTCGCCGCGCATGAAGGAGGGTATCCCGCAGTTCCTCGAAGGCCTGCTCAGCCGCGACGAAGAGAAGATAGGCGCCGCGATCCGCCGCCTCGGCTTCATCCAGCGCAACGACGACGAAGGCGTCGCGCGACGAGTGATCGACTACTTCTACTCACGCTTCCTGGACGACCTCGAGATCGACTCCTGGAACCTGGCCGACATCCATGTCGATGCCAAGACCAAGCTCGAGATGATGCTCGACCTACGCCAGCTGGACCTGTCGATCAGCGAGCTCACCGCCACCTTCCAGGTGCCCAAAGACTGGATCCTCTTCTTCCGCACCCTGCTGCTCCTAACCGGCGTCTGCACCCACCTCGATCCGCAGATGAACCCGATCACCACCATCCGACCGTACGTCGAGACTTTCGTCCTCGGTCGCGACCGCGACTGGCTCGGGCTCTTCAGCTCGGTGGTCAAGGACATGGCGCTGTCCGCCGTCACTCTGCCCGACGACCTGAAGCGCTTCCTGACCCGCGCCAACCGAGGTGATCTCGAAGTCGAGATGGGCGGCCTGCGGCCAGGCTTCGTCCTGCTCTACAGCCTCGGCCACCAGCTGATCTGTACGCTCCTGGCCCTCGGCGCCGGCTTCATCGCCTACAGCGCTCGGAGCTCGGGCGACGAAGCCCTCACCGCCCTGGCAGCCGGCACCAGCGGTTTCTTCCTTCTTTGCCTGGGAAGCTCGCTCCTCAGGGCCCGAAAACTGCGCCGCAAGATTTATCGCCGCTAGGGGAGCTCACGAATGCGCCCAGCCGATTTTCTTCGCCTTCTATTGCTTTCCGCTATCTGGGGCGCTTCCTTTCTGTTCATGCGGATCGCGGCGCCGAGCTTCGGACCGATTCCCTTGATCCTCTGCTGCCTCGGCAGTGCCGCCTTGTTCTTCGCCCCCCTCCTGCTACGCCGCGATGTTCGCCGGCAACTCGTCCGGTACCGATGGCCTTTGGCCGTGGTCGGAGTGTTCAATTCGGCCGTGCCGTTCAGCCTACTGGCCTTCTCGACCTTGAGCCTCGAAGCAGGCTTCACCGCGCTACTCAACGCCACCACACCGTTGTTCGCCGCCGCCGTCGGCGCCATCTGGCTCCGTATAGCCCTCGCCCGTGGTCAGATCCTGGGGCTCGTGCTGGGTTTCGCCGGCGTGGCGATCCTCTCCTGGGGCAATCTCGACTTCCGTGAGGGCGGCACCGGCTGGGCGATCGTGGCGAGCTTGGCGGCGGGACTTTCTTACGGCATCTCGGCCCACATCGCCAAGCGCGGACTGGCCGACGTGTCGTCGGTTGTCGTCGCGACCGGCACCATGATCGCGGCCACCGTGGCCACCCTACCCCTCGGTCTCTGGCTCTGGCCCGCGACGCCACCCGACCCGACGAGCTGGGCCAGCGCCATCGCTCTAGGTATCGCCTGCACCGCCTTGGCCTACTTGCTGTACTTCGACCTGATCGCCAAAGCTGGCGCCACCAACGCCTCGACCGTCACGTTCGTCGTCCCGGTCTTCGCCATCGTCTGGGGCAACCTACTCCTCGACGAGCAGCTGACCCTGCAGATCGTGCTGGGCATGGCCGTGACGCTTCTCGGCACGGCCTTCGCCATCGGCTTGGTTGGTAAGAGACCTGTTGGTAGCAGACCTGTCACTAACAGACCTGTCGTGGGCAAAACCACCGACGACGGCGAAGATCGAAGCTGAAGCCGAGCTACTCCGCTTCCGGCGGATCAGGCATCTCGAACAAGCTCTCGTCGATCGCGGCGCCGACCTCGACCTGATCCACCGTGTAGGCGCGGACGTGCTGGCGGTCCTCGCGCTCGAGGTAGTGTGGCAAGGTGATGCCGCCGGCCTTCTGGTGCTCCATCAGATACCACACTCGGTCGTAGGGTCCGCTGCGGTGCATCGCGGTGATGACCTTGCGCACCGGCAGGTAATCGTCCCGTGACAGGTACCACTGCTGCTCGCTACCGCTCGCCAGGGTCAGCTTCAAGTGGTAGACCGGAGTGCCGTCGAGATCCACTGCACCGACCAGCTCGACCTTGTGGCCCTTCTTGGCTGCGTGGATCAAAGGGCTATCGAAGTCGGCATTGTCGTCGACGAAACGTTGCCGATCGTCCCCTTCGATCAATCGCACCTGCACGGCGCCGGAACGGTCCGGTCCTTGGGACCAAACGTCGGCGCCATCGTAGCCAGAGACGAAGGTGCCACGGGACGTGGTGGTCTCGAGGCGATAGAGGTCCGGCCGCTGGCGGTAGATGGTGTAGGCCGAGTCGATGCCGTTGAAATTGAAGGTCCCGGTCACCTTGAGCGTCTGCACCTTCTCGAGCTCAGCCCCGCCGAGGGCTTCGGTGTGACGCGCCAGGATGTCGCCGACGGGCATCGTCTCGCCAACCGCTGGCGTCACGGCGAGCAGGAGGGTACCCAGGGCGGCCTGAAGAAAGATCCCCAGCTGCCGTTTCATCGTGCACTCCCTTTCGCGGTGGTGGCGGCCGAAGATTGGCCGGATCGCAGATCGAGCGCCACCATCTCCTCGCGGTTGCGCAAGAAGAGGCGACCGTCGGCCAGGGTTGGCGACGTCCAGCAGCGCCCCTCCATGACCTGCACCGCCGCCTTCTCGACAAAAGCCTCGGGGTTGGCCTCGACCAGCAACAGACGACCGGTCTCGGTGAGGACCAGGAAATGGCCGTCGGCATAGATCAAGGAGCCTTTGCCCATGCGGCCGCGTTGGGCCCACTTCTGATCGCCGGTCGCCGCTTCGATGCTCTTGAAAGTGGCATTGTCGAAGCCGAAGATGTGGCCGTCCAGGGTGACGGATGAGTTGAAGTGGTTGCGCATCACTTTGCTCTCCCACACTGGCTCGACCGCGATTTTGCCATCCGCAGCCTGCATCCGCAGGGCCATGGCGCCGATGTCATAGGACGCCGAGACGAACAACAGGTCGGGCTCGACGAAGATCGGTAACGCCGGCTTGACCGAGTCGCCAGGCGCGAAGGGGTGGGTCCAAACGACCTCCCCTTCGTGGCTGACCGAGACCACGTCATTCTGGTTGACGTAGACCAGTTGGTCGACGCCGCCAAAGCCTACCTGTACCGGCGAGCCATAGGCCGCCAGGCCCTTCGCCGCTCGCCAACGCTCCTCGCCGGTCGCCCGATCGAAGGCCACCAGGGACGAGCCGTCGCCACCGACCTCGACCAGCAACAGGTCGCCGAGCACCAGCGGCGCGGTCGAGAAGCCGAAGTGCATCTGCTCGAGCCCGTAGCGCTCCTTCAGATCGAAGGTCCAGCGCCGTGCACCGTCGTCGGTCGCCAGGGCCGACAGGTAGCCCTGGCCACTGACGATGTAGGCCGTGCCGTCGGCCACCGTCGGCGTGGTGCGCGGCCCATTGCCGAAGTTGTTGACCCAGACCGGACCGATGGTCGTCCGCCAGATCTCCTTGCCGCTGGCAGCGTCGGCGCAGAAGGCATAGTCGAACTCGTCGTCCGAAGTACCGGAGTAGAGCCGGTCGCCGACCACCGCAGCGCCTGAAAAAGCCGGCCCGAGGGTCTTGCGCCACAGCTCGGTAGGCCCCTCCTCGGGCCAGGTGAGGAGCAATCCCTTCTCCGCCGACTGGCCGTCCCGGGTGGGTCCCATGAACTGGGGCCAATCGTCACCGGCCGCCAAGGCCGGGGTCAACAGCGTGATCGCGAGTCCGATGCAAGCGACGTTTCGTCCTGGATACCTGGCCATCTAGTCCTCCTGGAGTGCTTGAGCGAAGTCTGAATTACTTTGCCCGATGGCGTCGCCGGCACGAAGAGAGGGATGTAAGGATCGTGTAAGTTTCATCCCGTGTCATCTAAACCTCCGATGACGAGTCGGGCCGACGACGACGCAGTAAGAAGACTCCCATACCGCAGTCGCAGTTCCCCAAAGCCGCGAGCTCGAGCCACGCAGCCTCGGTGGCTCTCTAAGGGCGTCGACTCCACACCGCAATCGCCACATTCCCCTGGCGATCGCGAACCGGGTCGATCAGCTGGTAGTGCCGTGCCAGGTAGTCGGCGAAACGGGGAAATTTGGCGACCGGATACTTGCTGTAATAGCGATGGTTGCCTGGAGCGGTATCGAGAACCAGCCGCGGCCGCGTGGCGTCGAGCTCGTGGAAGAGGATATCCCAGGCCCCTTCGACGATGTGCTCCGACGTATCGACGCCCGGCTGATGGTTCTCCCACGGCAACATCCCAGTCAGGTAGTTGGTGTTGCTGTAGCGGCTGGCAGGGCGCCGCCCGGAGAGCACGTAGAGCTCGGGATAGTAGCCCCAGACGAAGATCGTATCGCTGGTGGAGGTGCGCTCGGCGATGACGTCCAGGGCGCCCTGGCGCACCGGATCGATCCTCGCGGGCCGGTGGAGATTCGGCCAGGCCAGGTCATCGCTGAAGCGGGCGAGAGGCATCGCGAGGCCGACGAGCACGCTGGCGACGAGCAGACCTCGCCCGACTTGGGCCAAGTCGGGCAGCCAACGATGCAGCTGCCTGGACGGCCCAAGAGCGCGCCAGGCGTCGACCACCGCCCAGGCCGCGAGCAAGCAGGCGGCAGGGATCAGCTGAATGAAATAGTGGCCGAAGTTGCGACCGCTGTAGGAGGCGCCGAAGTAGGCGAAGAGGCACCACAGGACGAGCAGCAAGCGGGCGTCGACCCGCCGGTGGCGCAGGAGCCCCCAAAGGGCGATGACGCTCTGCTGCAGCGCCGCGACGAAGAGTAAGGGGTTGGCCGTCAAGTAGTGGCGCCGATGGGCGAACGGATCGAGGCCGCGCAGGCGATCGTCCCAGCCGACGATCTTCGCGTAGTGCTCAACGTTATAGCTCCAATAGTAGAGGTAGACGTCGGCCCAGGCGCCGGCGGCCAGGAAGTAGCCCGCAGTGGCCAGCAGAATGGCGAAGAAGCCGGCAGCCAGCAAGGCGGCGTGGCCCAGGGTCTCCAGCCTGAAGAGCCGGCCTCGGCAACCCTGCCACAGGAGCACGAAAAGCCCTCCGGCGACGGCATCGAAGAGACCCGGCTGCTTGCTCAGGAAGCCACCGGCATAAAGTGCCCCGGCGAGCACCAAACGCCACGGGCGGCGACGCTCCAAACCCTGCCACAGAGCCATCATGGCGGCCAGATTGCACAACATCATGGGCCACTCGGTATGAAAGGCCAGCATCTGGCTGCGACGGTAGGTGTACGTCGAGAGGACGAAGAAGAACGCTGCCGAGTAAGCCATAGCGGCACCGGCGGGGCCGGGACGCAGCTGACGGCTGAAGTCGAACAGCAGCCAGGCGGCGCCAAGAATCAACAGCAGCAGAGCCCAATGCACCGCCGCCATGTTGTGGATGCCCCCGACGGCGAAGACCAGGGCGTAGATCACGTAGGTCAACGGACCGCGCTGGTCGATCGCGTCGCGGTAGGGCACCCCCCCTTCGAGCCAGGATGCCGCGATCAAGGCGCTCACCGACTCGTCGACGTCGCGGATGGGGTACTGCTCGAGCGGCATTCTCAGGTAGCACAGCACGACGAAGAGGCCGACGAAGAAGAACACCTTCAGAGCGGTGCTGCGATGCCAAGGCGGCGCTGCCCCGGCTCGCCGCCGCGCGACCATCAGATCGCGCGACGAGTACAGCGCCAAGAGCACCAGGAAGAACAGAGCCAACAGCATGTTGAGCATGCTGTAGGCGGCGTAGCGCTCGGGTCGCCAGAAAGTGAAGGCATAGTAAGCTGCTAAGAGCGTCGCCTGGGCCAAGGAGAGCCAACGGCCACGCCTGGCGCCGCTCGGGCCCGGCCGGGCGAGCAGCGGCAGCAGAGCGAGGAGCGCCCAGTAGTAGCGCGAGCTCACCGCCAGAACGAAGAACGGCACCAAGCCGAAGAGCAGCGCGTCGGGAAAGCTGCGGCGGTGAGCCACCAGCAAGTAGCCGAGAACGAGAACCAGGGCGGTCGCCGAGTAGAGCCCCTTTTGCTGCGCGAAGAGCTCGCGCCGCTGGCCTTTGCCTTCATCGAGCGCGAAGCTGCGCAGATCGTGGGTAAAGACATGTTGTAGGCCGACACGGCGCTGGCCGTAGAGGTGGTCGTGATTGTGGGCGTGAAGATTGGTGGCGAACTCCCCCCACGCCGCCACGCCATGGCCGGTGAAGGTACCCAGGCCGAGACCGAGCAGGCCAAACAAGGCGCAAGCCGGAAAGAAGATCCACACCCTGCGCGGCAGGCGTCCGTCGCGAATCCAGCGCCAGGCGGCCGGCACGAGCGCCGAGGCGACGAGCACCGCGGGAAAGACCCGCGCCAGGGTGGCGTAGGCGAAGCACGCTGCCGCTGGCCAGGAGCGACCGCGGCGCACAAAGCATAGGCCGGCGGTTACGGCGGCGAGCCAGTCAAACTGCAGGAAGCCGCCGATCAAGCGGGCGTTGTTGAATGGCGCCAGAGTGAAGAAGAGCACCGCCAGAACGGCGGCACGAGGATCGAAGGTGCGCCTTACGAAGACGAAGGTCGCTCCCAGGATCAGCAGATCGAGGCCGCACAGCAGCTTCAGAGCCCAGAGGCTCGAAGCCGCGAAGCGCCCCGCCAGGGCCTCTCCCACCACGGTCCAGAAGGGGCTCGGATTGTATCCCCGGTCGGTGAAGATGCCGCGCCAGGAACGCGCCGGCAACTGATCTCGAAGAGCTACGACGTCGTCGCGAAAGGCTCGCCAGCGCTCCTCGCTGAAGTGCTCCAGCGGGCGGTAACGCGCCTGTCCAACCTCCCTGGACTCGACCTGGTAGGTGCGAAGATTGCGCACCCGTTCGATCCGGCGCCAGTAGTCGCCGCTCTCCCGATCGGCAACCAGTGTGGCGTCGTAGAGATCGTGGTAGCCCAGCTCGTCAAAGTACTTGGCGCCCAGATAGTAGTGGTAGACATTCCACACCCGCACCTCGGAAGAGGTCAGGAAGCGCCACAGATCGGGACCTGCCGCCTGGGCCAAAGAGGCAACGGCGAGAAGCGTCAGAAGACACGTGCGAACATCGCCACGCCCGAGACGGCCGAGAAACGCTACCGGCACAGCCAGGATCACC
>JBCCGX010000189.1:0-11796 GCA_039029035.1 Acidobacteriota bacterium
GAGGACGACGGCGTCGAAGCGCGAGAGGAACTGGGGGCTCATGCCGTATTCGAACAGATCCTCGTTGCGCAGCCATTCGCGCAGGGCGAAGTCGAGCTTCTCGTAGACCTGGCCCTCTTCGACCACGGTGACCGGCTTCAAAGCGCCGCGGTCGCGGCCGATGGTGATGCGGTCGTAGACCGAGTCGTAGAGACCCTCGAAGGCGCCGCCGCAGACGAAGAGCAAGCCGCTCGAATCGATCGTGACCGTGCCGCCGCCGGCCCAGGCGGGGAGATTGAACGGTACCGCCTCGTTCTCGATTACCGTCAGCAAGGCCTCCTGGGCGCGGATGCCGGAGGTGTTGGGCTGGCCGCCGACGTCGGCGCGGATCTTGTCCACCTCGTCGACGAAGACGATGCCGCCCGCGGCTTGCTGGACCAGCTTCTCGGTCGATGCGTCGGTACCGAGTTGCTCCCGCGCCCGCTCCATCAAGCGCTCGAGGATCACCTCGCCCGGGCGCCCCTGCTGCGCCGCCTCACCGAGGATGTTGGCGTGCATGCGGATCACCGTCGAGCGCAGGCTGAGGTGCGGTCGGGCGTCGAGATAGGCCTCGACGGCGCGCATCAGGGTCGTCTTGCCGGTGCCGGACGAGCCGATCATCAAGATGTTGCCCACCGACAGGCCGGCGAGCTTCTTCGACAAGGCTATCGACATCTCTTTGATCGCGCCGGCCTGACCGATGACCCGTTTCTCGAGCTCGGCGGAGATCTCGCGCGGCGAAGGAATGCTGGCGGACATGGGGGGAGTCTATCGGCTACGTCCCACCGGCCGGTAGGGGTGCCCCGGCGGGTCGATCGCTGGGGCTCTCGCAGGGGTTCCCAACGGGACTCGTTTCCGGTGCGAGCGACTGGAAAAACCGCCGAGCGTCTGGTAAATACTCCTCTTGATGCAGCCCTTTGTCGAATCCCGAACCAAGTTCCGACGCCTGACCTCCGCCCTTTGTGCGGTCGTGCTGACTTGCCTCGTCGTCGCCGGCTCGCCTGCCGTCGCGTCCAACGAAGCGCGGCTGGGGATGGCCCAGCGCTTCCTCGACCAGGGCAACAGCCGCGAGGCCCTGGCGATTCTCGATGGGGTGCTGAAGCAAGACAAGAAGAACGCCCGGGCGTTGCTTCTGCGCAGCACCGGGCGCATCATGGCCGGCAACCTGCGCGACGGCTTCGCCGATCTGCAGCGGGCCCTCAAGCTCGATCCGAGCCTGCGCCAGGGCTGGCTCAACCTCGCCGGCCTGGAGATCGCCGAAGGGCGCTACGCGGAAGCCTACGACGCCTTGGTTGCAGCCCAGAAGCTCGACCCGTC
The DNA here is from genome assembly GCA_039029035.1 of Acidobacteriota bacterium. Classification (GTDB taxonomy): domain Bacteria; phylum Acidobacteriota; class Thermoanaerobaculia; order Multivoradales; family J023; genus JAAELT01. The sequence continues at coordinate 1,336 of JBCCGX010000189.1, forward strand.
GGCACCCGACAACTATCTCAACCTGGGGGCCGTTCTGGCGCTGCGCGGCCAGGTCGACCAGGCGAGGCAGCATTTCGACCGCTACCTCGAAGCCCAGGCGAGCTCGGCGGAGGCGTACTTCCTGGTCGCCGCCAACTACGCCATTGCCAGCTCGGAAGAGGTCGCCGTCGAGCATTTGCGCCAGGCCATCGAGCTCGACGAGCGCTACCGCCTGAGGGCCCGAACGGACGAGCGTTTCCTCGGTCTCAAGAGCCTGGACTACAAAGTCCTGCTCAACACCGATGTCTACCAGCCGCCCGCTGACGCCCACCAAGTGGCGGCCGCCTACCGAGTGCCGTACCGGCAGAAAGACAACCGCCTGCTCTACGCTGTGCTCGAGTCCCTACAACAGATGGGCGAGACCTACGATCCGAAGATCGAGGCCAACGCCCGTTGGGCTCTGATCTGGGCCGATATGCGGATCAAGCTCACCAACCAGAGCGACGGCACCGGCGTCGTCAGCCTGAGCGCCCCGTCGGGCGATTTCACGCCCGACGAGTGGCACCATCGCTCCCAGGAGCTCTTTCGCACGATCCACGAGAGCTTGGGTCAATAAGACCCGGCGCGACCCGGCTCGTCAGTCGGCGTATTCGATCTTGTACTTGACCTGGACCGAGCGGATCGGCTTGCCCGGCAGAATGTGCTTCGGGTCGCCAACGAAGACGCCCGATCCCGACGCTGCCTCCGAGCCGGAGCGCCACTCGGCCGCCGCCGGACTTGGCGCGGACGTGGCTGCATCCGCCGCCGTGGTGGTCTTGTCGCTCGCCGGTGCAGCCGCCGCCGGTGCAGCCGCGGCCGGAGGCGCATCGATCACCGGCTGCTGCGGGTTCAGGACGCCGACGGGATGTTTGGCATAGAACTCGGCGATGGCCGCTCTGAGCTTCTCCTGCTGTGTTCTGTAGGAGTCCATGCTGAAGGTGTCACCGTCCGGGATGACGGCCTCGATCTTCGGCTCCAGGCGCTCGACAGCCTTCAGGTTTTCCATCCCGAGGTGGGCCTCGGCCAGGGTCATCAGGACCCATTGCTGGTCGTCGCGCTTGCTGAACGCCTCTTGGTCGTCGGCGAGCTCTTGACAGATCTCAGCCACCCGTTGACGGATCAGGTTGCCGTGGCCGTAGAAAACGACGGCCTCACGATGGTTGTCTTCCAGATTGGCCTTCATCGTGTACATGAAGGCGACGTTGATGCCGTTGTAATAATCCTGTTTGACATAGAAACCGCGCTCGTAAAAGGCGATCGATCGGTCGAGGTACTCGGTGTCTTCGGTCAGATCGAACAATCGCTTGTTGATCGCACCTGAGAGTCCCAGGGTTTCGGGGTCGGTCGTCTCTTTGGGATTGCAATATTTCGCCAGAATCAACTCGGCTTCGATGAGTTCTTTTTTGGCCTTGGCTTTGTCGACGTTGCCGTTCTCGTCCTTGACCTCGCCTGCTTTATAGGTCACCAGGGCGAGTCGTTGGGCGAGGTAAACATCGGGCTGAGCCTTGGTCTTTTCCTCCTCCTCGATCGCTTGGCTGAACAGTTTGATCGCTTTGTCGTAATTCTTTCTGTTCTTCGCCGTTTCGGCCGCCGCGATGACGCTGGCCAAGGATTCACCCGCTTCCTCGAGCTCCTTGGGGCGTAGATCGGGCTGGACGTAGGCCGGTGGCGCGAGATGCTTCTTCAGTTTGTAGTCTGGCGGTTTCATGCCCGGCAGGAAGGTGAAGATCGGGCTGTCGTTCTCGCGCTCACTGCCCGGACTCGTCGCTTGCCGTTCGGTTTCGATGTCGATGATGTCCTGCATCAGTTTGGCCAGATGGCCAACGAACCGTTCGGCCTCCTCGTCGGCAATCCTGTCCCCGCCGTGCTCGTAGGAATGAATCACGTAGTGACCGATATCGAAAGGGATACGGCTCATCAATCCGTTTTCGGCGATCATGATGGTGGTGTTCGGCTTCTGGGCATGCCGGACACCCAGCTCATAGAACACGTTCGAGTTGAAAGTGGAGAGGTCGGCTATCACGATATCGGCCGCGTACAGCCATTGATACATGATCGAGTCGATACTGCCGGTGAGATTGGCGTCGATCGCCCGGAAAGCGTTGACGTTGACCCGGTCGAAAGCCGGCTGCACGATCTGTTCCCAGGTCTTGTCGAGATCCAGCACGCGCCCGGTCTGGAAGTCGGTCTTGCGGCCGAATCCGGTGACCACGAAGCAGGTCTTCTGCTTCTCGGCCGCGGCGGCCGATCCTTTGGTTTTGGTTGCCCTCGCCATGTCGCAAACCTCCGTATCCCATCGTGCCCCTGGGTGGATCCGCGCTGCTTTGGGGGCTCTAGTATAGTCTGAAGATTCTCTTCGGCGGCCGGCCGATTCGCCGTTCTTTCGAGGCCGTCGAAGCGGTCGACTCAAATGTTGCGATTGCACCGTCGATACGCCTCCGCTCCCTGCCTCCGCGCAGGGTTCCTCGCCCTGGTGAGTTGCCTCCTCGGCGCGCTGGCGGCGTTGGCCGAGGACCCTGAGCCGTGGCTCGAAGGGGCCTTCGCCGCCGCGCCAGCAGAGATCGCACGGGCCGCCGGCGCCGTGCCGAGCGGGCTGGCCGCCGACGTCGTCATGCTGTGGCGCGACGAGCACTATGCCTTCGATACCGAAGGCCGCATGACCCACCGGCGGCGCTGGATCTACCGCATCCTCACCCCGGCCGGGCTCGAGGGCTGGTCGCTGTCCGAAGCCGCCTGGTCACCCTGGTTCCAGGCGCGTCCGGAAGTTCGGGCGCGGTCGATCGGGCCGGACGGTGCGGAGCGCTGGCTCGACGAGTCGCGGCGGGTCGAGCTGACGGCGGAGGAGACCGGCCTGTCGGGCGACCGCCGGCTGCTGCGTGCGCCCTTACCGGTCACGGTCGGGGCGGTGGTGGAGGAGGAGGTCGTGCTGCGCGACGAGCAGCCTTACTTTGCCGGCGGCATCAGCGCCAAGCATCTTCTGCTCATGCCGGTGCCGATCGTGCGCGGGCGACTGACGGTCGAAGTGCCCACCGCGCTACCGCTGCGCTACGCGGTGCGTGGCACGCCGGAGATCGTGCCGCAGCGGAGCAAGAAGGCCGGCGTCCTGACCCTGCGGTTCGACTATGCCGGTATGCCGGCAGCCCAGCCGGTGGAAGAGGCGATGCCGCCGGACGAGCCGCGTTACCCCCACATCGCCTTCTCCACCGGCCAGAACTGGGCGGCGGTGGCGGACGCCTACGGCGCCGCGGTCGACGAGGCCATCGCCGGCTCCGACGCGGCGGAGATCCTACGCCGGCTGCCGAACGAAGGCTCGGTGACCCAGATCGACCGGATTGCCGAGTTGCTCGAAGGGGTGCGCTCCAGCCTGCGCTACGAGCCGCTGGATCTCGGCACGGCCGGCGTGATCCCGGCCACGCCGCTGGCGACGCTCGAGCGCGGTGCTGGCGACGGAAAGGATCTGGCCACAGTCCTCGCGGCGGTGCTCCGGCAGGAGGGGATCCCGGCCTACGTCGCCCTGGTGCGCGCCGGCTACGGTAAGGATCTCGATCCCGGCCTACCCGGTCTGGGGCGCTTCAACCACGCGCTGGTTTACGTGCCGGCGGGCGAGCCTCTGTGGCTCGATCCGACGGATCCGTGGAGCCGCGCCGGCCAGCTGGCAAGCGATCGCGAGGGCCGGCTGGCGCTGGTCACCAGCCCCAACACGCGCCGGCTGATCCGCACCCCGGTGCCCAGCGCACGCGATAACCTCACGCGGACCCAGATCGAGGTCTTTCTTGCCGATGACGGCCCCGCCCGGGTGTTGGAGAGCAGCGTCTACCACGGTGCCGCCGAGCGCCGCCAGCGCCTGGTCACGGCGCAGGTCGACGCTGAGGAGCGTCGCCTCGGTTACGAGGCTTACGTCAAGGCGGCCTACAAGGCCGAGGCCCTGGGACGCTACGAGGAGACCGCGGTCGACGATTTCTCGGCCCCTTTTCGACTGCGCCTCGAAGCGCTCCGCGCCAGCCGCGGATTTACCACCGAGGACCGTGCCGCGGTAGCGATCGATTCGAGCTACCTGTTGACCGCTCTGCCGCGCGAGCTGTTGATCAGCGGAGGCGGCCCGCGCCGCGGCAGCTTCGTGTTCCACGAGCCTTTCCTCACCGAGTGGCGCTACCGAATCGAGGCGCCTAAACGGCTGCGGCCGGGGCCCCTGCCGGTGGATAGGGCGCGTGATCTCGGCGGCGGTCGTTTCAGTCGCACGGTGCGTCGCAAGGGCTCGGAGGTCCAGGTGACGCTGCGCCTCGACAGCGGGCCCCGGCGTCTCACGGCGGCGCAATTCGAGGCCTTCCGCAGCGCGGTTCAGGAGCTGCTGCTGGACGACGCGTTGGTGTTAGAGTTCGAGCGCTGACCATGCTTAGCTCGAGTTTTCGCGACAACGTCGTTCTGCTGACCGGCGCCTCCAGTGGAATCGGCGAGGCTCTGGCTCTCCAATTGGCCGATCAGGGCGCCCGGCTCACCCTCGCTTCGCGCGGCCGCGCGAAGCTCGAGGAGGTTGCCGCGGCGTGCCGCGGGCGCGGCGGCGCGGCCCAGGTCGTACCTACCGATGTCGGCGACGAGGCCGCATGCCAGGCGCTGGTCGAGGCCTGTGTCGCCGAAAACGGTCGCATCGACACCCTGATCAACAATGCCGGGCGCACCATGTGGAGCCTGTTCGAGGACCTGCAAACGCTGAAACCCTTCGAAGAGGTGATGCGGGTCAACTACTTCGGCAGCGTCTATTGCACCTACCACGCGCTGCCGCACCTGCAGAAGACCCGCGGCCGCCTGGTCGGCGTCTCCAGCTTGACCGGCAAGACCGGCGTGCCGACCCGCAGCGGCTACGCCGCCAGCAAGCACGCCATGGCGGGCTTCTTCGACACCCTGCGTATCGAGCTGGCGGGCTCCGGCGTCACCGTCACCATGGCCTATCCGGATTTCGTCGCCACCGAGACCCGCAACCAGGCCTTCGGCCCCGACGGCGAGCCGATCGGCGACAGCCCGGTGCGTGAGGGCGAGATCATGACCGCCGAAGAGTGCGCTCGGCGGATCCTCGTCGGTGCCGCGGGGCGCCGGCGCGAGATGATCATGAGCACCCGTGGCAAGCTCGGCATGTGGATCAAGCTCATCGCCCCCGGCCTGATCGACCGCATCGCACGGCGGGCGATCGAACGGGGGAAATAGCCGGCTACCGTCGAGCCTGGGATTGAAATCCCAGGCTACGGACTGTTGCCCCTCCCGGGCAGTTGCGGATGCCTGGACGTGGCAACGAAACACTCCCTGGGGCACCACAACCGACGCTATCTTGGTCCCGTAGGGGCCGGATTTCGTAGCCTGTGGTTTCAACCACAGGCCTACCGCCTCTCGAGCTCGGCCAGGTAGTGGTCCGCCAGCCAGGGGAGGGGAGGCCAGGTCTCGAGGCGCCGCTCCCAGCGGTCGAGCCAGGCGACGGTGCGCGGGTGCCGGGTCGCCCAGGACTCGGCGTAGCTCGGTGGTAGCAGGGCGCCGACGGCGGCGGCGCCGCGCCAGCGGAAGGCCGGGGCGAAGGTTCGCCGCAGGGCTCGGAGGCTCGGGTAGCGGATGGTCAGGCCGCGCCAGGGTACGCCGCCGCGGCGCAGGCGGCGAAAGGCGCTGCGCCCATCGCCGCGGGTCAGGTACCAGGCCCACTCCCAGGGCACCAGGGGCCCCATGATGCAGAGCATCATCGGCGCGCCGGGCTTCAAGCAGGCGGCCAGACCCTCGGCGACGGGCCCGAGGTCTTCGACACAGTTGAGGGCGCCGAAGTTCGACAGCACGCCGTCGAAGCGGCGCGGAGAGAGGGCCGCCAACTCTTCGATCGCCAGCTGCCGCGCTTCGATGCGTTGGTCGAGCCCCTCGGCCTGAGCCTTGCCGCGGGTGATGCCAACCATCTCCGCCGAGCGGTCGGTCGCCAGGACATCGATGCCGCGCCGCGCCAGGTGCACCGCATCTTCACCGGTGCCGCAACCGATTTCCAGCAGGTGCTGGCCGGCGACGAAGCGGCGATCGATTCGGCGCCACACGGCCTGCCGCATCCGGCGGCCGAGCAGGCTGTGACTGAACGTCTCGTCATACTCGGCTGCCGTTCGATCGAAGGGAAACTCGGCCATGGGGCGCATCTTTCCATGCCGGAGTGAAATCGTCGAATTTAGTTCTTGCGCACATAGCGAATCATCTATATAATAGCTTCAGCGGGTCCGAGGAGGATCCGAAGGGTCTCAGCTGCCGTTTGTGGCGAACGTCAAAGCGGCGGGTTCTTACGGAGCACCGGACGGTGTTTCGGGCCTGCCGATGAATGTCGACCTTGTCAGCGGCGATGGGTGGCAGCGGCTGAGGCTCTCCTGATCTTCCTCGGGCCCCGCGTCAGGCCCGGTGATGGACCGTTGTCTGACGCAGGACATCAAGCTCTCATCTCTCGCCCCTCGGTCTCCGATTGCGTCCCTCCTTCGACGCCTCCTCCCAACTTGGAGACCGGGGGGTGAGGTTCTTTTTTTCCTCACCCGACAATCCAGCGCTTCGGCCAGCCCTCAAATTTGGGATGGGGTGCGCCAGGTTTGAGCCCGGTGAGGCGCACGCCCTTCCCTTTCGGTACTGACGCGGATGGACCCGAACTCCGGTTCCCTCTCCCCACGGCTGCGGGGGGAGAGGGGGACTCCTCCCTGCCGTCAATGCCGGCTTGGCGTCCCTAAAGTCTGCGGAGAAGCGCCCGGGCAGAACTGCGGAGATGTCGTACTAGCCGCCACTGCCGGTCGTCGCTAGAGGTAGCTGCCGGTCACCGCGGCGTAGATCAGGACGACCAGCACCGCCACCGGGCAGACGTACCGCACCAGCATGCCCCAGAGCTCCCCGGCCGGCAGGTTGCCGCCGTGGTTGATCTCCGCCAGAGCCTTCGGCACGCCCCACTTCCAACCGACGAAGACGCAGATCAACACCGCGCCGATACTCAGGAAGTAGTTGCCGAAGATGATATTGGCCAGGCCGAGGAAGCCTTGGCCACCGGCCATGTTGGTGAAGAAGTCGTTGGCTCCCAGGGAGAGGGCGCTCGGCACGGCCAGCACGAAGCAGCCGAAGGCAACTGCCCACACCGCGGCTTCGCGCGACCAGTTACGCTCGTCGACGAAGTAGGCGACGATCACCTCGAGCAAGCTGATGGTCGAGGTCAGGGCGGCAATGGCCAGCAGGCCGTAGAAGGCGACGGCGAAGAACGAGCCCGCCCACATGGTGTCGAAGATCGTCGCCATGACGACGAAGATCAGTCGCGGGCCGGCGGTCGGCTCGGCGCCGATGTGGAAGAGAGCGGGGAAGATCATCAGGCCGGCGATGAGGGCCAGGCCGGTGTCGAAAATGGCGACGGTGATGCCGGCTTTGGGAAGATTGTCGTCGCGCGACAGGTACGAGCCGTAGGTGATCATCGCGCCCATGCCGAGGCTCATGCTGAACAAGGCCTGCCCCAGGGCGCTGACCACGGCCGCGGCACTCAGCTTCGAAGCGTCGAAGTGGAAGAGAAAGCGTAGACCCTCGCCGGCACCGGAGAGGGTGACCGAGCGCACCACCAGCATCAGCAGGATGACGAAAAAGATCGGCATGAGGATCTTGGCCGCCCGCTCGATGCCGCCGGACACCCCGCCACGGACCACCAGGGCAGTCAGGATCAGGAAGGCGGCGCATAGGCCGACGGTGGCGGTCGAGTTCGAGGTCAGGGCGGAGAAGATCTGACCGCTCTCCTCGGCGGTGAGGCCGCCGCCGACGAATCGACCCTGGATCGCCAGGTAGAGGTAATTCAGGGTGAAGCCGGCGATCACACTGTAGAACGACAGAATGCCGAAGCCTGCCATCACGCCGATCCCGCCGACGACTGGCCACCAGGAGTCGGGCATCAGGCTCTTGAAGGCGCCAACGGCGCTCTTCTCGGTCGACCGCCCGAGGGACAGCTCGGCCATCAGGACCGGGACGCCGATCAGGGCGACGAAGAAGAGGTAGAGCATGACGAACGCACCGCCACCGTATTCGCCCACCGTGTAGGGGAAACGCCAGATGTTGCCTAGGCCGATCGCCGAGCCGGCGGCGGCGAGGACGAATCCAAACTGCGAGCTCCATTTTCCGCGGCTGGGGGCATTCATACTCACGCTCGATTCCTCCATGGCGTTGGCATGCAGCGACCCTGAAGGCGACGTCCTGAGACATCCCGAACGGTCGTCAATGCGTTTCCGGGGACCCTTGCTGGCAGACTCTGCGCCAGATTGTACTATAAAGTCCTACAACCGGATGATAGGATCGCCGGCGTCCCACCCGCACCGGATCAGGCAAGAGTCCTCGAGGTTGATCCGGCTCTTCAACGCTTCCCCTCTGGGATTTCGATCTCGGGCCCACTCCCTTAGTCCAACGTATGAATTCGACTCAAGATCTTTCAGAGTCTGCATCACAGTCAGCGTCCGACGCTGAGACCGTCTCCGACACTCCCAACGGCCTGGTTCTAGAGAAGATTCCCGGCACCTTCGGTATCAGCCGACTGGATCCCAAGGCTAGAGTCCCGCGGAATATCCGCCACAGCACTTTCTCCACCGTCAGCCGCAGCCGCGACGAGCTGTCCATAGTCTGTGAAGACCGGCTGGTGCCGCAGGACGTGCAATGCGAGCGCGGTTGGGCGGCGATCAAGGTCGCTGGCACTCTCGATTTTTCCCTGATCGGTGTTCTGGCGTCACTGGCCGAGCCCTTGGCCGCGGCGCGTATCGGGCTGTTCACCGTCTCGACCTACGACACCGACTACCTGTTGGTACGGGAGAGGGTCTTTGCCAAGGCCAAAGCGGTGCTCGAGACGGCAGGTCATACTTTCGACCTCGCACATCTCGACACCGAGGCCGCCGCCGAACCGGCACAATCCGAACCGGCACAATCCGAACCGGCAAGATCCCAGCCGGCGCCCGAGCCGGCGCAGCCCGAAGTGGCGGCGCCAGCCGAGCCGACGGCAGCGAGCCCAACGGCGACCGAGCCGGCCCCGGTCGAGCCCCCGTCGGCCGCCAAGGAACCGGCCGAGCCCGAGCTCGACGACTTGTCGTCAGCTGCCCCGAACCGGTCGCGGATCAGCGCCTTCGAGCGCGTCCTGGCCGAGTACGGCAAGCTGAAGGATCGCGTTGTCAAGCGTCGCGACGACGAGCCCGCCCCGGCAGCGTCGCCTGCCAGGGATGAGCCGGTCCGGGCGGCCGAGCCCATAACACCGCCGGCCGAAGAGCCCAAAGCTGCAACCCTCGAGCCCGAGCCCGTTGAGCCACCGGCCGAAGAGCCCAAAGCTGCAACCCTCGAGCCCGAGCACATCGAGCCCGAACCGAGCGAGCCGCCGGCCAAGTCCGTTGCCCAGCGGGTCGACGACGGTGCCAAAGCGGACGACGGTGCCAAGGCCGAGGGCCTGTTCACCGGGGCGATTCCGCAGCATCCGGTGGAGATCACCGACAAGAGCTTCGCCGAGCTGGGCTTGAGCGGCCCGATCCTCGAGACTGTGCGCGAGGTAGGCTTCGAGCATCCGACGCCGATTCAGGCGGCAGTCATCCCCTTCGCTCGGCAGGGGCGCGATGTCATCGGCCTGGCGCAGACCGGCTCCGGCAAGACGGCGGCCTTCTGTCTGCCGTTGGCGGAGCGGCTCACCCATGGTCGCGGCACCCGTGGTCTGATCCTCTGCCCAACGCGCGAGATCGCTCTGCAGACCAAGGCCTTCCTCGACATCTTCGGCCGCGACCATGCGCTCGAGACGGTGGCGGTGATCGGCGGCGTCAAGATGGGACCGCAGATCGACGGCTTCCGCCGCGACGCCGACATCCTCGTCGCCACCCCGGGCCGTCTCGCTGACCACATGCGGCGGCGCAATGTGCGCCTCGACAAGATCGAAGAGCTGGTGCTCGACGAGGCCGATCACATGCTCGACCTCGGCTTCCTGCCCCAGATCAAAGAGATCCTGGCCCAGGTACCTGAAGAGCGCCGCACCTTGATGTTCTCCGCCACCATGCCGCCGCCGATCGAGCGTCTGGCGCAGATCTTCATGAACGAACCGGTGCGTTGCGATATCCGCCCGGTGGGCCAGGTCGCCACCGGGATCGAGCATCGCCTCTACCTGGTGAAGGACGAAGACCGTAAGAATTGTCTCTTCGCGCTGCTGCGCGAGGTCGAGGGCAGCACCCTGATCTTCGTCCGCCGCAAGCTCTACACCGAGTGGCTGGCGCGGCAGATCGAGATCGCCGGCTTCGGCGTGGCGCGAATCCACTCCGACCGTAGCCAGGCGCAGCGGGTCAAGGCTCTCAAGGCCTTTCGCGAGGGCCAGGTGCGGATCTTGGTGGCCACCGACGTCGCAGCACGCGGCATCGATGTGCCGCGCATCCAGCACGTCATCAACTACGGCCTGCCGGAGCAGACCGAGGATTA
>JBCCGX010000190.1:0-11780 GCA_039029035.1 Acidobacteriota bacterium
CCCCTGCTGCGCATCGATGGTGAAATGTTCCGGATGCAGGGGCACGAACCGATCGATGCCGAGATGATGGCCACTTTTCTCGAACCGATCTGCCCCGAGAGGAATAGAGAAGAGTTTGCCGCGGACGGCGATACCGACTTCGCGTACTCGATCGAAGGGCTGGCGCGCTTTCGCTGCAACTACTTGCTCGATCGGTTCGGACGAGGCGCAGTCTTTCGGCAGATCCCCAACGATATCTTGACCGCCGAAGATCTGAAGCTCTCGGACGATATCCTCGAGCTGTGCTGGCTCTCCAAGGGATTCGTCGTGATCACGGGCCCAACCGGATCTGGAAAATCCACGACTCTCGCTGCGATGGTCGACTACATCAATCGCAAGCGGACCGATCACATCATCACCGTCGAAGATCCGATCGAATTCGTGCACCCTAACAAGAAATGTATCCTCACCCAGCGCGAAGTGGGGGTCCACACCAAGGGTTTCAAACGGGCGCTGCGAGCCGCTCTCCGTGAGGATCCGGACATCGTCCTGGTCGGCGAGATGCGAGATCTGGAGACGATCGCGATCGCGATCGAGACGGCGGAAACGGGACATCTCGTCTTCGGTACCTTACATACGACGACCGCACCCTCTACGATCGATCGCATCATCGATCAGTTTCCTGCCGACCGCCAGAATCAGATTCGCACGATGCTGTCGGAAAGTCTCAAAGGGGTCATCGCCCAGGTTCTTTGCAAAAAGGTGGGCGGTGGCAGGGTCGCGGCACTCGAAGTTCTTCTGGTCAACAATGCGATCGCCAACTTGATCCGCGAAGGCAAGACGTTCCAAATCCCCTCCCTCATGCAGACACAAAAAGGCATGGGCAACGTCATGCTCAACGACTCCCTTGTCCACCTGGTCAAGAGACGAATCGTCGACCCACAAGAGGCCTACGTCAAAGCCGTGGACAAGAATTCGCTGTTGAATCTCTACAAGAGGAACAACATCAAGTTCGACTCAGACCAGATGGGAAGCGAGTAACGGGCCAGCGCCCGAGCGGTATAGTCTCGCAACGATGTCCCCGGACGGCATGGACACTACCAAGCCCGGCAGTAGAGACGACGAGATCGAGTTCTTTGCCTTGTTGAAGGCGGTGCAGCCGGCCTTGATCGGCATGACCTCTTGGCCGGAAAGCGACAGGTAAGTGTCCATCACGCGTTCTCCCGGTAGATCTCGAGATGCATCGAGACCTTGTTGCCCGACATCGCATCGGGAATCTCGCCTGATAGGGCGCCCGTGCGAATTATGCTTTAGATCTTGACGTTTTATTTTCTTGCCGATACGCTCTGATGGTCGCATGAGCTTGTGCAGATGTTTCGAACGTAGCTACGTTCATCCGACAGCTGAAACATCTTTTCGTGAACCTGGAGTAGGTCGAGGTGTGTCTTTCGTGCACCAAGATCTCGGCTCGCTCCTGACATCCGGAGGTTCTATGAGACTCGCAATCTATGCATTGATCCTTGGCTTGTCCCTCGCTCTCGCCGTGTCCAGCCACGCAACGAACACACCCCTACCGGTCTCAGAGACCAGCACCTCATCTCAGGTTCCATTGTTCGAGGTTCCGGAGCTCCTGGCGCCAGAGGAGAAAGCCTTTGCCTCGACGGAGCCGAAAGCAGAAATCGTTACTGCCCTCGAGCCACCGGAAGGCTGCCCCGGTGACTCCGCACCCTTCGTGGTGTTGGAATGGCAACAAGAGACCCTAGCCAGCAGATCCCCGACCTGCGGCGACTGCAGCGCGGCTGGGTGCCGCGGCGCCAACATAGGCCAAGCGTGTTGGCTGGGCTTTTGGGCTGGCTGGGGGCGCTGCGATTACTTCAGCGGTCCCCTTCTTTGCTCAACCGGCGGAATCAAATGCAGTTGCGGAGTCGGTGCCCCGCCTTGAGATGAGCCCGTAATCGAGAGCTCCGCCGACGCGATGTCGGCCAGGATCGTGGCTGGCGCCCCGGTCAGACCCCCGCTGCCTCACTCGCTGGACAGCACGCGCACCGGATCGATACGTCCGGCGCGCTGAGCCGGTAGAGCGGCCGCCAGCGCGGCCACCGCCGCGATCACCAGAGCGGCGGTGGCGAAGACCGCCGGCTCGGTGGTGCTGACGCCGTAGACCAGGTGGCCGAGGATACGCGAGAAAGCGAGGGCCACGGCCCCGCCCACGACGAGGCCAGCGGACACGAAGGCGACCAGGCCTCGCAGGATGAAGCTGCAGGCCGCACCTCGCGAGCTGCCGAGGGCCAGGCGGATGCCGATCTCCTTTGAGCGCAGCGCCACCGAACGAGAGAGCACGCCGAAGACGCCGACAGCAGCCAAGAAGAGGGCGATGGCGGCGAAGAGCGACAGGAATTGCATGGGCAGGCGGTAGGCCATGAGTGAGCTCGCCACCCTCTCTTCGAGGTCTGTGTACCAGAACAGGGGCAGCTCTGCGTCGACGGTTGCTAGCCGCTCGCGCAGCCCTTCGAGCACGGCGCCCGAAGTGCCTTCGGCGCTCAGCACGACGCGCACGAAGCCGCGGGGATATTGGCGCAGCGGCAGGTAGATGGCGCCGGCGGCGGCCTCGGTTACATGCTCCTGGACGATATCGCCCACCACGCCGACGACGGTGAAGCCAGGATCTTCCGGCCCGGGCTCGCTGCCCAGGAAGAGCCTCTTGCCCACGGCCTCGCCCTCAGGCCAGTAGCGCCGCGCCACTTCGCGGCTGAGGATCACCACCGGCTGCGAGCTCCTGTCGTCCGCGGAGTCGAAGATGCGGCCCTGCAAGGTCGGGATGTCGAGGACTGCGAAAAAATCAGGGCTGACCGTGCTCAGGTGATGGCTGGGAGCGACGGTCCCCGGGTCACGGAGGTGACCCTCGGCGAAGATCGGCGCCATCTCGTCCCACTCGGAGAACGGCAGGCGGCTGGTGAGCGCCACCGCGCGCACGCCGGGCATCGAGGCCGCCTCGGCGAGCAGGGCGTCGAAGAGACGAATCTGTGCTTCGGGATCCGGATAGCGCGCCGCCGGCGGATTGATGGCTGCGGCGACCACGGATCGTTCTTCGAATCCCAGGTCGATAGCTAGCAGGTGGCGCAGACTGACGATCATCAACGCCGCGCCGACCAGCAGCACCATGGCGACGGTCACCTGGGCTGCCACCAGGCCGCCCTGCCATCGGCCGCTGCTTGCCGGCGGCGTGGCGGAGCCCTGGCGCATGACCGCGAAGAGGTCGCGTCGGCTCACGGCAAAGACGCCCATAACGGTCGATAGCGACATGGCGGCGAAGGCGCCGGCGGCCAGGACGATCATCTCGGGGCCTCCGAGGCTCACCTCGTCGATGCGCGGGATTTCCCAGGTCTCGAAACGGCGCAGCCACCAGCCGAGGCTGCGAGCCCCCAGGGCGATCCCGACGCCGCCGCCAAGGACGGCGAGTACCAGGCTCTCGGTGAGCAGCTGACGCCCGAGACGGAGCCGGCTGGCGCCGAGCACATAACGCGTCGCCAAGTCGCGCAGCCGGCCATTCGTGTGCACGAGCTGCAGCCCGGAGATGCTGACACAGGCGATCACTAAGACAAAGATGGCGCCGGCGAGAAGCAGCAGAAGCCAGCCACGCACGTCCCGCACCAGATCCTCCTGAAAGCCAACGATCCGGGTGCTGAATCCACCGCTCGATCGCCGGAGCTGGATCTCTCCGGGTAGCTGTGAGAGAGCCGCGGCGTTGAGCAGATCCATCTCAGCCTGGGCGCCTTCCACCGTAGCGCCGGCCCGCAGGCGAGCGATCATCTCGAAGTTCTCAGCGTGCCACCGGCGTTCGGCGGCATCGGCCACGTCGACCACCAGGGGCAACCAGATCTGAGCCTCCCAGCCGGGGAAGACGAAGCCCTCGGGCATGACGCCAGCGATGGTGTGGGGCTCGTCGTCCACCGGCAAGATGCGGCCGATGACCGCCGGATCGGCGCCGAAGCGCTCTCGCCACAGTCGGTTGCCGAGTACCACCTGGCGCTCCTGACCCGGCTGGATCTGCTCGTCGGCGAGGAAGCTACCCAGCCGCGGACGGAGGCCGAGCACCCTGAAGAAGGACGGCGTCACGGTCATGCTGAACTCGCGCCCAACGGCGCCCGGCTCGCCGACCGATCGCGTTTGTTGAGAGTAGAGCGCGAAGTCCTCGACCGAGTCGAGTTGGTGCTGGCGTTCAAGGTAGTGCTGCCGGCTGTTCTTCGCGCGCAGGGCTTCGACTTTCGGGTAGCTGTTGAAGACCGTCACCACACGATCCGGCTCGGCGAATGGAGGTGGCCGTAGAACCACGCCATAGACCACGCTCGAAACTGCTGTGACCAGGGCCATGGCCAACGCCAGGGTGAACGCCACCGAGGCGAAGTAGAGCGGGTGCTTGGACAAATCCCTCAGCGTGTGGCGCATGTCACCGCAGACGGAATCGAAGGCTTCGACGAGCCGCCGCCGGCGACTGACCTGGTGGCTGAGCGTTCGGCATTGCTGTTCGATACGCCGCCGGTCGCCGAAGATCGCGCGCGCTTCGGTTCGCGCTGCCTCGGGCTCCCAGCCCTGGTCGACGAGCTCCTGCGCTCGCATGTCGAGATGGAGCTCGATCTCGTCCTGCACGTCGCGAGGGACGTCTGCCTGGGTGTCCGTGATGCGCAGGCTACGTTGGTAAGGTCGAAGGTGCGGCATGTTCAGCTCCGCTGCGCTGCCAGAACGGCCTGCACGGCGCCGGCGTGCTCAGTCCAGCGCGCGGTCTCCGCTTGCAGATGCTGCTTCCCCTGCTTCGAGAGACGGTAGAACTTGGCCTGGCGCTTGCGCTCGGTCATTCCCCACTCCGACTCCAGCCAACCGTTTTTTTCCAACCGATGGAGAGCCGGATAGAGAGCGCCCTCCTCGACTTTCAGGATCTCCGAGCTCGACACGCGAATCCACCGGCCGATGCCATAGCCGTGGAGAGGCCCCCAAACGAGAGCGCGTAGGATCAAGAGATCCAGGGTGCCACTGTAGAGATTGCTGCCTGCCATGATCGTCCTTCCTTCGATACCTTAACCGTTTAGGTATCTTAGGTGTCTTATACCTAAGTCGTCAAGGTGTCAGCGAAGGCGGTCTGGCCCTAGTCCTGTGTGAGCAGCCGAATAGATCAGGTCGACAGGCCAGATCATCAGGCCCTGACCTGGGATCTTGCAAACTTGCAGGAACGCTGTTGGATCGGCCTTCGCCCCAGCTTTCGCGCCCTCCAGAAGGTTGCGCAGGGTGCTATATACTCTCGACACAGAGCCTATGTACAGACCGTCTGCGGTAGCAGATCGTGTTTCGAGATCGTCGTGGCCAAGTTTGGTCGAACGAAGAGGGGCGACCTGCATGATTAAGGACCCTGCAAGGACATTTGCGTATCGCGACCACCGATGTATCAGCGAGCTGTTCGCGGCCAGATCGCGAGCCTGCCCTGATGCTCTGGCGGTGTTCTTTAGCACCGGCAAAGGGGAAGATCAGTACCTCACCTACGGCGAGCTCGATCGCCGAGCGAGCCGCCTCGCCGCCGGTTTGGCAGCGCGTGGGGTGAAGCCCGAAGAGCTCGTCGGACTCTCGGTCGAGCGATCACCGGAGCTGATCATCGGTTTGCTGGGGATCCTCAAGGCTGGGGCCGCCTACCTGCCGCTCGATCCGGACTATCCGACGGACCGTTTGGCCTACATGATCGGGGATTCCGGGACCCGGCTGATCCTGGTGGACGGTTCGCCGAGCGAGGGTTTACCGGCCGAGGCACTGCTCCACCTCGGCAACCTGTGTTCGGCGAGTGCCCGGCTAGGGTCTCCGCCGTCGATCGATCTCGACCCGGAGCTTCTGGCCTATACGATCTACACTTCGGGGTCGACCGGCCGCCCCAAAGGGGCTTTGATCCCTCATCGTGCGCTGGTCAACCTGGTCGCCTCGAATGCCGTGACCCTCGGTCTCGGGCCCGGCCAGCGAGTGCTGCAGTTTTCGCCCCTAAACTTCGACGCGTCGATTTTCGAGATCATCATGGCGCTCGGTTCGGGGGCGACCCTGTGCCTGGCCCGCAGAGAAGAAGTCCTTCCCGGTCCGGACCTGGTCCGTCTCCTGCATCGTGCGCGGGTCACCCATCTGACCGTGCCGCCTTCGGTGCTCGCTGCGCTGCCGCCGGCTGAGCTGCCTGATCTCCGGGTTCTGTGTTGTGCCGGCGAGGCGCTCCCGCCTCGCCTCGTCGACCGCTGGGCTCCCGGCCGGCGCCTGTTCAATCTCTACGGCCCGACCGAGGCGACCATCTGGACCACCTTTGCGGAGTGCCGCTCCGGCGCGGGCACGCCGAGCCTCGGCAGGCCGATTCCCAAGGTCAAGACTCATCTTGTGGACTGCGGCCTGAGGGC
The DNA here is from genome assembly GCA_039029035.1 of Acidobacteriota bacterium. Classification (GTDB taxonomy): domain Bacteria; phylum Acidobacteriota; class Thermoanaerobaculia; order Multivoradales; family J023; genus JAAELT01. The sequence goes on from JBCCGX010000190.1 coordinate 6,393, forward strand.
GGTCGAGCGGCACGCGAACGGCGAGATGGCGATCGGCGGTATCGGCGTCGCTCGGGGATATCTCGAGCGCCCCGGAATGAGCGCCGAACGCTTCGTTCCGGACCCCTGGGCAGAGCGCCCCGGAGACCGTCTCTACCGTAGCGGCGACCTCGCCAGGGACCGGGGTGACGGGAACCTCGAATTCGTCGGCCGGATCGATTTCCAGGTCAAGATCCGCGGCAACCGGATCGAGTTGGGCGAGATCGAGTCCGCACTGTGCAAGCATTCCGAGATCGACAGTGCTGCGGTGCTTGCCACTTCCGAGGCCCCGCCGCGCCTCGTCGCCTTCGTCCTGCCGGGCTCTCAACCCGGCCCGAGCCAGGCCGAGCTCGGCCGCTTCCTCCGGGGCTTCCTGCCCGACTACATGCTCCCGGGAAGTTACTGCAGCCTGAGCGAGCTCCCCCGGACCCCGAACGGCAAGGTAGACCGGGATCGGCTCGGCCGCGAGCTGCTCGCCAGCGCGGCGGCAGAGAACCGTGGTCCCGAGCCACGTTCCGTCCCGGTCAATCGCCCGGCTACCTCGACCGAGAAGATCCTGGCGCAGATCTGGAGGGAGCTTCTGGGGCTCGAGGAGATCGACCGCGGCGACGATTTCTTCGCTCTCGGAGGCCAATCGCTCCTCGTTGGCCGGCTGATCGCCCGGGCTCGAGAAGCCCTCGCCGTCGAGCTTCCCTTGCGCGCCTTCTTCGAGGCGCCGACCCTCGCTGAGATGGCGCGGCGAATCGACGACGGGACCCTCAGCGAACCGGCGGGGCCTTCCGATCCGGCCCGCCCGGCTGTTGTCGTCGCCCCGACACGGCCAGCCTTTGAGCCGCCGCCCCGCTCGGGACCGATTCCCTTATCCTTCCCACAGGAGCGGATCTGGTTCTTCGAGCAGCTCGCGCCAGGGAACCTGGCTTACAACGCCCAGGCCACAATCTCCCTGGTCGGCGACCTCGATCCCGAGCGGCTGCGGCGCGCGCTGACCGAGATCGTTCGCCGGCACGAGATCCTCCGAACGATCTTCGTCACCCAGGATGGCCGGCCGATTCAGGTCATCAGTGACCCGTTTGCGGTCGAGCTACCGCTGGTGGATCTCGCTGAGATCGCCGACGAGCGGCAAGCGGTGGCGGCGGAGGCCATCGCCCGCGACACCTTCTCGCGGCCGTTCGATACCACCCGGCTGCCGCTGGCCCGTTGGCGCCTCGTCCGGCTGGCGCGGCGGGAGCATGTGCTCGTGCACCTGGAACACCACTTCGTGCATGACGGCTGGTCTTTCGGAGTTCTGCTGGGAGAGCTCGAGGCGCTCTACGAAGGGCTTTCCGAAGGGCGCGAGCCAGGCGCGATCCTCCCTCCGGTGAGCGCCCAGTTTGCCGACTTTGCTCTCTGGCAACGCGACTGGCTCCGAGGGCCGGTCCTGCGCCGCTACCTGGACCACTGGCGCCGCCAGCTCGAAGGGATGCCGCCGTCCCTCGACCTGCCGACTGACCGTCCTCGGGCCGAAGCCCAGACCTTTGTTGGCGATGCGCACCGTATCGAGCTGCCGGCACGCTTCTGCGGCGAGCTACGCGCGCTCACTCGGGGCGAAGGCACGACCCTGTTCAACGTCATGCTGGCCGGATTCGCCGCACTGATTCATCGCTACAGCGGTGCGACCGATTTCGGCGTCGGATCGGCGATCGCCAATCGCCAACTCAAGCCTCTCGAAGGCATGCTCGGCATGGTGGTCAACACCATGGTGCTGCGTTGCGTCCTGGGCGGAGGCTCCAGCTTTTCTGAAGTTCTCGGCCGTCTGCGGGAAACCACCCTCGAGGCCCAGGCCTACCAGGACATTCCCTTCGACAAACTGGTCGAGGAGCTTCAGCCCGAGCGGGATCCCTCGCGCAACCCGCTGTTCCAAGTCATGTTCAGCTTCCATGACTCGCCGGTCCCGGACGTCGACTTCGGCGGCCTCACCGGCAAGGTGCAGGAGCGCCACAACGGTTCTGCGAAGAATGACCTCAACATCATCGTCATCCCACGCGCCGAGCAGCGGATCGGCCGCGAAAGGCGCGCCGGAGACGAAGCGATCACGTTGATTTGGGAGTTCAACACGGATCTCTTCGATCGCACAACCGCCGGCCGCATGCTGCGCCAGTACCAGGTTCTGTTGAGCTCCGCCGCCGCTGCCGCGGGGCGGCGGATCGACGATCTGACGCTCCTCACGCCCGGCGAGCATCACCAGCTGCTAAACGCCTGGAACGACACTGTAATACCGCCGGTGGCGGCGCGCACGACCCTCCACGGTCGCTTCGAGATCCAGGCCCGCTCCACGCCGGGAGCCGTGGCGGTGATCGCCGACGGTGAGCGCTGGAGCTACCGGCAGCTCAACCAGCGAGCCAATCGGCTGGCCCACCTCCTGCGACGCCAGGGGATGGCGCGCGGCGACCTCGTCGGGATCTTCCTCCCCCGTTCGTTCGACATGATCACGGCGGTGGTCGCGGTGCTCAAGGCTGGCGGTGCCTACGTGCCGCTGGAAGAGAGCTGGCCGGCGAACCGTGTCCGTGGCATCCTCGAGCGCACGCCGATCACCCGCCTGCTGACCCATCGCGAGCCCTTTGCCAGGCTGTCCGCCGGCACGGGTGACGAAGCGGAGCAGTTGGCCTGCGAGCAGGCGATCTGCCTGGATGTCGAGGATCTCTCGGTCGCGCCCACCGAGAACCTTCGCGCCACGACCGGGGCTGACGACCTCGCCTATCTGATCTTCACCTCGGGCTCCACTGGCGTACCCAAGGGGGTGATGGAGCAGCATCGGCCCGCAGTTGGCCTGATCGACTGGGTCAATCAGCGATTCGGCGTGGGCCCTGGGGACCGGTTGCTGTTCGTCACCGCTCTGGCTTTCGATCTTTCGGTCTACGACATCTTCGGCACCCTCGCGGCCGGCGGATCGATCCGGGTGGCCTCGGCCGCGGAGACGCGCGACCCCGAGCGCCTGGTCGAGATCCTGTGCCACGAGCCGATCACTTTCTGGGACTCGGCGCCCCCCACCCTCCAGCGCATGGTGACCTACTTGCCGGCTCCAGGAGAGCTCAGCGAAGCGCCAGCTCTGCGCCGGGTCTTTCTCAGTGGCGATTGGATTCCGCTGCCCCTTCCCGACCAGATTCGCAAGACCTTCCCGGGGGCCGAAGTCATCGCCCTTGGCGGCGCCACCGAGGCGACGATCTGGTCGAACTTCTTTCCCGTCGGCCGCGTCGCCCCAGAGTGGCCGAGCATCCCCTATGGACGTCCCATCGACAACGCCCGCTACCACACCCTGGACGAGCGCTTGCGCCCTTGTCCGATCGGGATACGGGGGGACCTCTTCATTGGCGGCCGATGCCTTTCCCTGGGCTATGCCCTGGCGCCGCAGCTCACCGCCGAGCGCTACCTGCCCGATCCGTTTTCGGGTCCGGGCGACCGGCTGTATCGCACCGGCGATCGGACGCGCTACCTCGTGGACGGCAACCTGCAGTTCCTCGGTCGACTCGACAACCAGGTCAAGCTGCGTGGCTTCCGGGTCGAGCTCGGCGAGATCGAAGCAGCGCTCGGTTCCCACGACGGCGTGCGCGAAGGGGTCGTGCTCGTTCGCGGATCCGCCGAGCAACAGCGGCTCGTTGCCTTCTATATCGCCTCCGGGACAGACATGCCGGTGCCTGAGGAACTGCGGAGTTACCTGCGCCACAAACTCCCGGAGTACATGATTCCGGCCACCTATGAGACCGTGTCGAGTTGGCCCCTGACGCCAACCGGCAAGCTCGATCGCCGGGCCCTCCTGCAACTCGGGCCTCAAGCTCGCGGCGTCTCCCGGGCGGCCGTGGCCGGCGCCTTGGGGACGGGCGGAAGTCTGTACGAAACTGTCACCAGGATCTGGGCCGAGAAGTTGGAGCTCGACCCCAGCAAGCCGATCGACTTGGATACGACTTTCTTCGACCTCGGCGGAAACTCCCTGCTCATGCCGGGAATACACAGCCTCCTGCGCGAGGAACTCGGGGTCGACTTCGGCCTGGTAGAACTGTTTCGCAACCCGACCCTCCGCAGCTTGGTAGGCTTTCTCGAGCACACGATGATCGAAGGCAGGGGCTTCGAAGGCGTGCCCCTCGGCCGCTCGGCCGCGGCCGCTGTTCGAGTCGGAGCTGACGCGGCCAACCAGCGCCCCATTGGCACCGCCCTCGCCGTCATCGGCTTCGCGGGACGCTTTCCCGGTGCCCGTGATACCAGCGAGCTCTGGCGAAACCTGTGCGCCGGCCGCGAGGCGGTGCGCACCTTGAGCGATGACGAGCTCCTCGCTGCCGGCGTGCCGGCTGCGGCGCTCGCCAACCCGGACTATGTGAAACGCCGAGCACCGCTCGAGAACCCGGGCCACTTCGACGCGGCCTTCTTCGGCCTCACTCCTCGTGAAGCCGAGATCCTCGACCCCCAGCAACGCGTTTTCCTGCAATGCGTCTGGCATGCCCTCGAGCATGCCGGTTACTGTCCGGACGGCTTGGAGCCTCGCGTCGGCATCTTCGCCGGTTCCGGCGAGAACACCTATGGCGAGCGGCTCAAGGCCGATCAGCGCCTCGTCGAGGCCGTCGGCCGGACTCAGATCGCGATCGCCAACAACCCGGACTACCTCGCGACACGAGTTTCCTACGAGCTCGATCTCAAAGGACCGAGCCTCAGCGTGCAGACCGCCTGCTCGACCTCGCTCGTGGCCGTGCACATGGCACGGTTGAGCCTGCTCCACGGCGATTGTGAGTTGGCGGTGGCGGGTGGCGTCTCGGTCCGCGCCCAGGAGACTGCGGGCTATGTCTATCTGCCAGGAGGCATTGGCTCGCCAGACGGCCGGGTGCGAACCTTCGATGCCCAGGCCCGCGGCACGGTGGGGGGGAGTGGCGCGGGCTGCGTCGTGCTCAAGCGCCTGGATGACGCGCGGGCTGACGGTGACACGATTCACGCCGTGCTCCGCGGGACTGCGATCAACAACGACGGTGCGCTGAAGATGGGCTTCACCGCTCCGTCTGTCGCCGGCCAGACGGCCGCGATCCGCGATGCCCACCAGGTGGCCGGCGTCGCGCCCGAGACGATCGGCTACGTCGAAGCGCACGGCACCGCCACGACCCTGGGGGATCCGATCGAATTCCGGGCGCTGAGCGAGGCCTTCTCTGGCGCGAAGGCCGAAGGCGCGAAGGCCGAAGGTGAGACGACCGAAGGTGAGACGACCGAAGGTGAGACGAGTTGCGGTCTCGGTTCGATCAAGTCGAACCTCGGTCACCTCGACGTGGCGGCGGGCGCCGCGGGCCTGATCAAGACCGTTCTGACTCTCAAGCACGGCCTGATCCCGCCGAGTCTTCATTTCGAGCAGCCGAATCC
>JBCCGX010000191.1:0-11737 GCA_039029035.1 Acidobacteriota bacterium
GCAAGACGGGGGAATGGTTCGGTGGAACGTCCTTGACGAAACGAGCGTGCTGATCTTCGATCGAGACGAGGCGTGTCGCGGAGAGGGGCTCATCACTGAACCTCTGCTCTCGCTGTGCGATCGGCCCGAAGAGCACCAGCCTGTCGATCCGATCCGGGTTCTCTCCGGCATAGCGTCCGGCAACGATCGTACCCCAGGAGTGCGCCACGAGAGAGATGCGGGCGGCGCCCGTGTAGTCCAGAATCCATCCAACGGCGCGGTCGATCTGGTCCGCTGCTGCTTCCGACCGACCGGGGATGGTTTCCGTTGCGCTCGGTTGCGAGCTGAGCGAGTAACGATCGGACCCACCATAGCCTGCGAAGTCCAGAGCCCAAACGCTGAAGCCCGCCGCCGAGAGATCATCCATCCAGGAATAGCCGTCGAACTCGAAGGCGACAGAAAGCGCCGATGGAAACGTCGCGCCATGGATGTACAAGACAGAACCGAGCTCGGCGCCCCGTGTAGCCGTAGCTCGTTGATGGCGTAGAAACAGGGCCGGTTCACCGGCGGCGGCTAGACGAAACGTCTGTTGATGCATGGCTTCTTCAGCTTCTGAGAGCAAGCTCAGGCCGCAGACCAGAGCGAAGATGCAAGCTCTCGTCGCAATCTGACTGGATACCCGGGTGGAACTCGTCATTCGATCACTCCATTGCTAGGATCAATTTTTTCTCCGGTTACCCGGATCTATTGGACCTCGAAGAGAGCCGCGCAACCGGTGTCTGGCCGACAGCGTAGTCGGTCACCCTGGACAACGCTTCGCTGATCCTCGAACCGTGCATCTCGAGAACAGCCTCGCTCGCCTTGCAGCTGCTCTGGGCAGCCCCTCGCGGTCTCGAATGGTGGCCTCGCTGATGCGCGGTACTGCGCGCAACGCATCCGATCTAGCCTTGGATGCCGGGGTGATGCCACAGACAGCGAGCAAACACCTGGCGGAGCTCGTTGCAGTCGGCATCTTGCGTGTGCGATCCGACGGGAAGTTCCGGCGCTACGACATCGCGGGACCCGACATCGCTCATCTGATCGAGTCCATGATGGTACTGGCGCCAGGTGCGGACGCGCCCTCCACCGCCCAGCGCTTGCGGCGGGCACGGACCTGCTACGATCACATCGCTGGCCGACTGGGCGTGACGATCACCGAATCCTTGGTGAGCCAAGGCCATCTGAAAGACACGGCCGACCGCTTCGAGCTCACGGCGAGCGGCTCAGAATTCCTCGATCGCCTGGGGGTTCCGGCGGAGTGGTTGTTGCCCTCCGGCAGGCCTCTGACCCGTCGTTGCTTGGACTGGAGCGAGCGCGTTCCCCATGTGGGCGGTTCTGTTGGCGCCGCCTTGGCGAGACTCTGCCTGGCCCGGCTGTGGATCCGTCGCTATCCGGATGACCGAGCGCTCGAGGTCACCCCGAAGGGTCGCGAGCAGCTCGGAAAGTGGTTCCCGATCTAGCGAGGCTTCGCCTCAGACGGCGAAACCCGCATCGGTGCTGAGGGAAGGCGAAACTTGACTTGAGATTCAAGATGTCGCCTTCCCTAGCGCCGCTAGTGGCCGAACCCCGGGCTCGGACCCGCATCGGGTCAAGGCTCACGAAGCCAATGCTTGGAAGGCCCGCTGCTGGTACAGGTGATCGAAGAGGTTGCCTTCGTGGGGCTGATCCCAGGAAATCTGGTAGGTCGGGATCGCCCCGAGGTTGAGGCGATCGATATGGCGGCTGGCGAGGGCCTGGTTGAGGAAGCTCTCGTCCCGGCTGATCACCGAGCCAATCAGGGTCTCGCCAATCTGCTCCAGCATGGTGTCGCAGGGGGCTTCGACGATGGAGACGAAGGGGAACATGAACTCGGCCGAGGCCAGGGGATGGTCAGCGTCTTCGCAGTAGACCACAGTGGGTAGCAGGAAGGTGCAGCCACCGGCGCGGGCCAAGCGGTCCGCCGTGCGGTACTTGGCGGTGAGGTCGACGGCGCCAGGGATGTCGAGCTGCTGGTCGATCATCTCCGAGACGCGCTCGGCGATGACCGGATCGGCGAAGGCAGCGAGCTGCGCTTCCGGGTCATCGAGCGGGCGGGCCTCGATTTGGGCCAGGCGCTCAGCCAGGCCTTCGGCGATCTCGCGCGCGTTCTGGGGTGCCCAGACGCCGGAGGCGTTGATACAAGACCGACCACCGTTGGCCGCCACCGAGGTGACCATGAGATCGAGGTACTCGGCCCAGTCGGCCGCCGCGTCGTCACCCAGCAGGACCTTCGACCAGCCGGGACCGTGGACCTGGACTTTGCCTTGCCCCTTCCAGGCGGCAACCGTGGAGGCATCGCCGAAGAACAGCGCACGGCCGGTGCGCAGCAGGAGCTCTGAGGCGCCGGCATGGCTGGTGGGGTAGAGGCTGAAGGCTTCCGCCGGGCAGCCGGCAGCGATCATCGCCTGGGCGATGCGGTAGGGCGTCCAGGGCTCGGCCGAGCCCGGCTTGAGCACCAGGGGCACCTTGAGCGGGATGGCCGGGATCCACAGGTTGTGCACGCCGGGGGAGTTGTTGGGCAGGACCGCACCCAAGGCGTCGGTCTGCCGCAGGTAAGACAGTCGCCGACCGTCCTGGCGGCCCCAACCACCATCGAGTACCGACAGATCGAGTCCGCGGGTCAGGCCGTCCAACACCTGCTCGATACCTTCCAGCATGCCGCGGATCTTGGCCATGTTGGCCCGCCCCATGGCGATCGGCATGCCGGTGGTGGCGGCGAGGCATTGCAGATAGCCGTCGGCCGATTGGGTCGTGTCGCCCAACGGCAGCTCGCCCTCGGCGAAGAGCGGCGCAGCGCGATGGCAGATATCGATCAACTCGGCGGCGGTGAAGCGCTCGAGAGACGCCTGGCGTGCGGCCATATCGCGCAGATCACGAGCGATGATGCCGGGCAGCGCCTGGCTGACCTCGGCAACAGCTGAGCCGTCGCGCACGTCGGTCAAGGTTTCGGTTTGCAGACTGCGGTAGGGCTGCCCCGCGCGGAAAACAGGGATGTGGATCATGACTGGGCCTCTCTTATCCTCTGCTGCAACTTTCTGGTCTGGCGGCCTAAACCCATTTCGAACGAGCTACGTAGATATTCACATGGAAGCATTGTTGACTGGGGAGACTGTGTTTTCTGGCGGGCAGGTCTCTAGCGGAACGTCTGTCTGGCGGACCTTCGCTGGGGAGATTGCGCCGTCTGTCTTTCTTTGGCGAGCCGGCGAGGCTCGCTTGTTTCAACGCGCCCAGTGAGGAGAATGCTATGCAGATCAAGACTCATGTCCAAGCCGGTGGAGACTCTGGCGGCCCGATGACCTGATCGACCGTCGAGCGAAACGAAAGGGGGCCTGCGGGCCCCCTTTTTCGTTGAGTGGCCCCGGACCTAGTAGACCCCGACCGCGACCGTCTTGGCAAAGCGCGAGAAGAGGCGCAGATTGCTCACCCCATCCCACGGATAAATGTCGATCGGCGCCGCCCGCTCACCTTCATCGCGCTCGGCGAAGCGCGGCATGAAGAACTCTTTGGTCAGGGTCGTGAGTAGCACCCGTCCGGTCTCGCCATAGGGCACAGGCTGATCGAGGTCGTCGGGATCGACGATCTCGAACAGAGCGCGCGGCAGCGGCGGGTAGTAGGTGATGGTGTAGTCCTTGGTCACGGGATCGAACGGTGCCCCCCGCGCCAGACCCATCAGCGTGTTGCCGTAAACCGGGATGAAATCAGCCCCGGGCACCAGCTCTTCGCGGGCGAAGCGGTGGAACTCGGCATTCATCTCGGTGCCGCCGCAGAAGATGCCGGAGATGCCGGCCTGCACGATATCGAGCTTGCCGCAGAGGTGTTCGAGCAGCTTCGGGGTGGTGAAGAGACACTTGATGTCGTGGGCCCGCAGGATCTTGAGCGCCTGGTCGGTGACGTGCTCTTTGTAGGCATCGAGCTCGTCCCAGCGCGCCTTCTTGACCATCTTCGACACCCAGCGCGGATCGAGGTCGACATGGAAGGCGATGCCGCCACGGTGCTGCGCCAAGTGCTCGATCGCCAGGCGCAGCCGGCGCGGGCCGGTGGGGCCGAGCATCAGCCAGTCGCTGCCGGGCGGGAAGGTCTCGTCGTCCAGCGAGTCGCCGAACATCTCGTAGTCGATCTCGAAGTCGTGCAAGTTGATGCGGCTCTTGGGGATGCCGGTGGAGCCGCCGGTCTCGAAGACGTAGACCGGCTGATCAGCCAACCCCTTGGGCACCCAGCGGCGCACCGGGCCGCCGCGTAGCCACTCGTCCTCGAAATGGCCGAAGAGCTTGAGGTCGTCGTAGGTCTTGACATCCTTGCGGGGATCGAAGTCGAAGCCCTTGGCCCGCTCGAGCCAGAAGGGACAGCCGGTCTCGGGATTGAAATGCCACTCGACGATCTCGCGCACGTGGGCGTCGAGGCGCTCACGGGTCGCGGCGATGGCGTCGTCGGAGGCGGGTTGGGTGGTGGTCATCGGGTCCTCACCTTTATCCACGGGATGGCCCGTGGTTGAAACCACGGGCTACGTTCTATCGCCCCGATGGGGCGTGATGCTTCGTCGATCATCTCGGCTCGGTCGGCGTCTCGTAGAGACGAAATTCCGTAGCCCGGGACTTCAATCCCGGGGATGGAAATCCGTCATGCTTGGGGTTTCGTCCTACCGGCCCGCCTTGGATTCGGCCTTCGGCTTCTCCTTCGGCTCGGGCTTGAGCATTGCGCCCTCCTCGAGGGCGAACAGCCGGTTGCGGGCCAGCACGAAGAGGGTGCCTTCGTGGGCCACCGGGGTGGTGTAGACCGCGGCGCCGAGATTTTGCTCGGCGATCTCGATCGGCTCACCGTCCTTCCCTTTGCCTTCCTCGAGCACCACCACGTCGCCGTCCTCGTCACCGAGGTAGACCTTGCCGTCGGCGACGAAGGAAGAGCCCCAGATGGCGGCGAAGGCGTCGTAGGTCCAGTAGTGCTCGCCGGTCTGGGCGTTGAGGGCGTAGAGGAAGCCCGACAGGTCGGCGATGTAGAGGATGTCGTCCTTGATCGAGGCCGAGGAGATGGTGCGGTTGAAATCCTCACCGTCGCGGCTCCAGATCTTCGCCTTGGCGGTAACGTCGCCCGACAGGGTCGGATCGAGAGCGTAGAAATGGCCCGGCGCCTCGCCGTGCTCCGGATCCTGGCCGACGCCGACGTAAGCTTTGTCGTCGTAGACCACCGCCATCGAGATGATGTTGTTGCGCGTGCCGGCGCCGCCGAGCTTCCACACGGAGTCCTTGGGGTTGGCGTCGAACTTCCACAGGATCTTGCCAGTCTTGGGCTCGAAGGAGTAGACCCAACCGTCACCGGCGGGGAAGAGCACCTGCTCGCGGCCCTTGATCTTGGCGTAGCTCGGGTTCGACCAGGTGCCGTGCAGGACGTTCTCGTCCGGCGTGGCGTCGTCCCACACCAGCTCGCCGGTCTTCTTGTTGACCACCACCAAGGACGGACCATAGGGGATCGGCACGTTGATGTGCGCTTCGTCGACCCCTTGGCCGGTGGAGGCGAAGATCAGATCGCCGACCAAAAGCGGTGAGCCCGCCGCCAGGTTGTGGGGGAAGGCGTCGAGCTCGCCCATCATGTCGTAGATCCAGATGATGTCGCCGTCGATCTCACTGGTCTCGGCCTCGTCCTTGTAGGGGCCGTCGTTCTCGCCGTCGCGGAAGCCCTCGGTGTCCACCGCCACGATCTCGGCGCGATTGGAGACGTAGTAGAGGCGATCGCCTTCCACCACCGGAGTCGAGCACACACCCTGCAGCGGCCAGTCGTGCAGCTTCGACTCCGGCAGCTTGGTGTGGGTGATCTGCCACAGGAACTCACCGGTCTTCTCGTCGAAGGCCATCACCACGCCGCGGTCCTTGGTCAGCTTGGGATTGCGCAGGTTTTCGTTGTTGGTGCCGACGAAGACCTTGCCGCCGTGAATCACCGGACCGGCGTAGGACTGCGAGCCCACCGGCTGGGTCCACTTGACGTTCTTGCCCGACTTGATGTCCCACTCCGACGGCAGACCCTTCTCGGTCAGGTTGACCATATTGCGGCCCGGGCCATCGCCGAACATCACCGCGCCCTTGTGCTCGGCTGCAGCCGGCACGGCGAGAAGGACCAGCAGCAGCAAAAGCCGGCCGGTCGCAGACAGGGAGGGTACGCTTTGCTTCATGATTTCTTCCTCTTACTGACCGTCTGTGTGCTAATCACGGGCGGTAATCTGAACGTTGTCGAAATAGCCGTTGACCGGTGTGAAGCCGTAGAGCCCCGGCGATCCGCTCTTGATCGGTAGCGGGTCGTGGACGGTGAAGGTCCAGTCGGCGGGCTCCGCGTCGTCCTTCTTCCAGATCTTGCACTGCACCGTCGCCTGCTCTTTGCCGTTCTCGTCCTCGTCGTAGTCGACGCGCAGTTTGATGGTGTACCAGGTCTCGATGTCCCAGGCGAAGTCCTGGCGCTGCATCATGCGTAGCTCCGAGCCCCAGGAGCGGATCTCGAGGCGTTGCTGGATGCCGGCGGCAAGGCAAGTGTAACCGCTGTTGATCACCCCGAGCTCCGGCTTGCGGCGTCCCTTGGCGGCGGCGTAGATATCGCTCTGGATGACGTAGTCCTTCATCAGCGACGGGCCGGCGTACATCACCGAGCGCGGCGCGAAGGAGCGGGGATCCGGCTGCAGCAGCACATGGTTGCCGTCGAGCTCGGTGACGGTGGCTTTCTTGCCGCGGCCCAGCCAGCCCTTGGGGAAGCCGCCCTTGGGGAAGGGTCCGGGCTCGAGAGCTTCGAAATCTTCCTCCCACGGCAGCGGCCCGGCGGCGCGCACCCGCGCCCGCGCTTCGAGATCGCCGAGCTTAGCCACCACGTAGCCCACCTGCAGACCGTTGACGTCTTTCAGGCTCACGTTGCCATCTGAGCTCACCTCACCGTCGAGCCCGGCCAGGCTCCAGCCAGTGGCTTCTTTTTCCCCCAGGAAGTGTCCGGCATCGTCGAAAGCGCGGACCTTGAAGGCGAGCTTCTCGTCGGTGGTGGTGACGACCTCCGCCGGCACCACGTGGATCAGCGCCGGCTTGGCATCTTTCGCCATCGGCGTCTCACCCAGGTCGACCGGCTTGCTCGGCTCCACCTTGAAGGGTTTGCTCTTGTCGCCCAGGCAGTAGAAGCCCTCTTCGGTGGCGAAATAGATCCGGCCGTAGGCAATGGCTGGCGAGGCGTAGATCTCGGCCAGACGATCCTCGTTCGGCATCTTGATCTCTTCGGTATCGAGCACCTCGGCATGGTCACCGGCGTCCTTCAGGATGTGGAGCTTGCCGTTGACCTCGGTGACATAGATCTTGCCATCGGCCCACACCGGGCCGCTCTTGCCGACCGTGCCGATGTTGTGCACCCACAGGATCTCGCCGGTCTTCTGATCGATGGCGTGCAGGTTGGCCGAGTTGTCGATCTGGTAGACTCGTCCGTTGTGCAGCAACGGGGTGCCGAAGCCGGCCCTCAGATCCTGGATGCGCCACAGCTCGTCGCTCTCGGTGATGTTGTCGCCCGTAGCGGTGGCGTCGATCGCCACCATGCGGCCCATGGTGCCGACGTCCAGGTTCTCCTCACTGTGGGAGGCGAACACCCGGCCGTCGGCGACGGCGACGCCGGCGTTGAGCGATACCTGGCTGGCCTGGAAGCCCCAGACTTTCTCGCCGGTACGCGCCTTGGTGGCGTAGATCCAACCATCCGAGCTGGCGCCGATCAGCAGGCGCTCACCATCGACCACCGCCACTACCGGGGTCGATTGGGTGTTGGCGTCCTTGGAAAAGGGCGACGGCTGGGACACGAACAGCACCTCGCCGGTGCGCTTGTCGAAGTTCCAGTAGCGCATGCTCGGTCGGCCACCCATGTCTTTGCCCCAGCTCGAGTTGATCATCGCGATGATCAGGCGGTCTTCGTCGATGATCGGGGTGTGGGTGCGGCCGCCGTAGCCCGAGCGCCGGCCGAAGTCTTCCGCCGTGCGGTACTCCCAAACCGTCTTGCCGTGGCGGTCGAGGGCGATCAACAGGCCGTCGGAGGTGTTGGCGTAGAGGTAGCCGGTCTCGGCGTCGCCGGCGACGCTGGCCCAGCCGAGACGCTGCCAGGGCACGAAGGTGTTGTGCACCGTAAAGCGGCGCTCCCACACTTTGTCGCCGTTCTCGGCGTTCCAGCAGACGACGATCTCCTGGCGCTGAACGCCCTCGCCGTCACGGCCCATCGCACAGGCACGGCCGTCGAACACCGCCGCCGTCGAGCGGCCGGCAAAATCGACCCGCCAGATCAGGTTCTCACCGTCCAACGACCATGAGGAGATCAGGTCGGTCTCCGGCGACACGCCGTTCTGGTGGGGTCCACGCCAGTTGGTCCATTCCTCGGCCGCGGCGGGGGAGGCGGCTAGCACGAGAAGAAGTGACAGTACGAGGGCAGAGGCTCGCAAAGCTTCTACGACGGCTCGAATACGCATCCGGGGCTCACTTTCGTTGCGGTGGAATTTTCGGGGATCGGGCCGCTCGGACCCGCTGGAATCCTACGCTCTGCCGCGGGTCGGCGCAAGCGAGGCGGAAGTCGATGAAGACGGCCTCGGCGGCACGTCGAAAGGGCAGGCAAGCAAGGTCGATTCGTTCACTGTCGATACCTTACGGCGGTTGCCCGGCTTGGATGCGGCAGCGCTGTAAAAAGAGGGTAAAACGGCCTCGGCACTTGCCGTCGGGAGGCTTGAACGAGAGCGGCGGGCCGTCGTCTCACAAGGTCCGGTCACCCCGGAGTCGCAGGCGCCGATGCCACGCTAGCAAGCCGTGGTGAAAGTCCGCCGCTGGTGAGAGCGAGAGATTTTTCGCTAGATCAAGGCGCCAGACCACAGACATACTGGAGCACTTCGCGGATTTGGCAACACAGAGATGCGGAAAAGATCCGCTCGCAGCGCGGCGCGACTTTTGCCACGGCCTGCTAGACACTGAAGCCCATCGCCGACGCAGGCGAATCCTGCCACGGCCTGCTGGGTGGAACGGCCCTGTTCAGGCGTCAGGCACGGCACTGAATAGCGACTTTTTTCGCGACGTACTAGTACCAGTCGCGGCGAAGAGTAGCGACGTGCCGGCAGGCGAACAGGACAATGTCGAAGGCAGGACACCTCAAATGAAGAATCCAATCAGCCTCATCCTCGTGACTTGGGCCCTGTGCGGCTGCGCCGCGCCACGACCAGCAGTCTGGTCAGAGGAGGGTGTTGTACCCGCGGCAGAGTCGCCTCCAGCCTCGGCTAGCCTTTCACCCGGTGAAAAACTGTTCGTGGCCCACTTTGTTGGCGACTACGATCTGTCGATCATCGACCGGGCCTCTCGAGAGGTTGAACGACTGGTGTCTTTCCGCAGCACTAACGCTATTTCTGTTGCTCCAAACCCCTTGCTGCAAGAAGTGTATGTTGCCGTTGAAAACGGTTCTGCCTTCTATGTCGTTGATGTGCTTGCGGCCAAAGTCAAGGCGTTCCCGAGAACTGTTGGATGGAACTCCAACAACTCTGTCGTAGACCCTGGTGGCCAGCGGGTCTATCTTTCGACGTCCGGCGCCTACGGAAGAGCGCCAATGGAGAGCCAAGTGCTGGCGTTTGACACAGGTTCTCGTGCCGTGGTGCAGACCACTAAACTTGGCTCATATGATCAACGCAGAACCAATCCTATCGAGCTGTCTCCCGATGGCCAGAAGATCTATGCGATAGACAACACGAGCGGTAAGCTGTTCGTTATCCAGGCCGAAAATGGCACTATCGAGCAAACCATCGATAGCCCCGGCAGAAGAATCCTGGGCATTGAGCCTGATGGAACGGCTCTTTATGTGTCGGGAGACCAGGGCGTCAGCAAACTCAGGGTCGACCGTTGGACCGAGACGTGGAGCGTCCCCGCCCCGAGTCATGTTGCGGCGATCGGCTCCGGCCGTCTTGCCGCTCTCGTCGAGGGCAAAGTACTGCTGCTGGATAGTCTTTCGGGAGAGATTGTCTTCGAACGGAAGGTGAGGAGTCCAAGCGGCATTAGTTTCTCGCTTGACCAGAGTGAGATTTATGTCAGCTCAGGTCGAATGGCCCGGGTGCATCTCTTGAAGGCCGAGAGTGGAGCGAAGGTTGGTTCGATCAAACTTCTCACCGGCAGCTTTCCCAACAAGATCGCAGCGATGCAAGTCGAAACGCGAACGGCTCGCCACTGAGACCTGCAGTCGACGTCGACTCCACCGCAATAATCGTTCCGACGCGCCTATCGAGTGGGAGTCGGAAGAGCGCCAAGCCAGTCCGCTGCAGCCGACCGGGCGACCCGTTGAGCAGGGTAGCCTGAGGTTGGGTCAGATCGCCTAGGGTCCGGCGCGTTTCCGGAGCTGCGGCACAGCCCCCAAGAGACGAGGGCAACGGTCGTTCGGGCTGCGCGTCGGCATGGATGGGTCAGGCTGGGTGATCGTGGCTCTTGACATGCAAGTACACACTTGCCTATCATCGTCCATGTCCAAGCCCGATCTTCTCCGCCTGTAGACTGATCATCGTGAGCGACGTCTACCGAGCGCTAGCCGACCCGACACGAAGGACGATCTTGGATGAGCTTTGCAAACGCGAAGGTCAGACGCTCTTCGAACTGTGCGGTCGGCTGGTAATGGCTCACGGAATCAGCTCTTCCCGGCAGGCGATCTCTCAGCACCTCGCCGTCCTGGAAGAAGTGGGGTTGGTCGTCACCGAACGTCGCGGCAGGTCCAAGCTCCACTGGTTCGATGGGACTCCATTGCGGACCATCGCTGAGCGCTGGCCGATGCCGACGGGAAGGGAGAAAGAGTCATGAGGATCAACGCCACCAGTGTCCCTGTCAGCGACCAACAAAAGGCTCTGCGCTTCTATACAGAAGTGCTTGGCTTCGAGAAAAAGAGGGAGATCCCTCTCGGAGAGCATTTCTGGCTCACCGTCGTGTCCCCCGAGGAACCCGATGGCACAGAGCTGCTCCTGGAACCCGAGGGTCACCCTGCGGTGAAGCCGTTCAAGGCCGCCTTGGCGGAGGATGGCATCCCTTGGACGTCGTTCGCCGTCGCAGATGTGCAGGCTGAGTACGAGCGTTTGTCGTCTGAAGGCGTCCAGTTCACTCAGCCGCCGGTGGACCACGGACCCGCTGTAACCGCTGTGTTCGACGACACGTGCGGCAACCTTATCCAGATCGCAGAGGAGAAACACCAGCTATGACCACGTCGACATCCAAATCTGTTCGTTTTCTGTTTGCGCTGACTCTTGGTCTTGGGGTCTGCAACACGACCGGTTCCCCAATTCCCCAAGGCCAGCCTACTGGCAACATGCAGAAGACCGCGAAGGAAGGCATGCTCGTTCAATACTTGGAGATCGTGACCTCGGACGTGGATGCGACCTGCGCCAACCTGGAGCAACTGCACGGTGTTCGCTTCGGTGAGCCCGAACCGGGGTTCGGCAACGCCCGCACGGCGGCGCTCGAGAACGGCGGGCTAATCGGTGTGCGGGCACCGTTGGCCGAGCACGAGGAACCCGTCGTACGCCCCTACGCTCTGGTCGACGACATCGAGTCGGCTGTGGCGGCGGCCGAAGAGACTGGCGCCATGATCGCCCTGCCGCCCATCGAGATCCCAGGCGGCCACGGCAAGTACGCCGTCTACATCCTAGGCGGCATCCAACACGGCCTCTGGCAACTGTAGCTTGCCAGCGCATCTCGCACCTGCA
>JBCCGX010000192.1:0-11730 GCA_039029035.1 Acidobacteriota bacterium
CCGTGGTTACCGCCCACGTGATCGCAGTGGTAGTGGGTGTTGACGACCCATTTCAGCCGCTCGGGCTCGACCCCGGCGTCGCGCAGCAGGCGCACGGTTTCGCGGTAGTCGCTGCCGTAGCCGGTGTCGATCAGGCAGGGCCGGCTGCCCCGTACCAGCACCATGTTGGCGCTCGGATAGGGGCGTTCGAAGAATTGCAGCCAGGTTGGGTGCTTCACTCTCGGTGTTCAGCTCAAAGGGTTGCGCCGGTGCGATTCACTCGACCTTGCCACCGTTGAGCGCGGCGAAGATCTCGCCATCGGTACGGTGGCGGAAATGGTAGTCGACCGAGCGGGTATAGGGCGTGAGATCGAAGGTCGGTGGCCAGAAGAGCTCCCAGAAGACGGTGGGGATGAGGACGAGGGCAACGATGCCCGAACCAACCCAAAGCCTGAAGGGGCCTTCGTAGCCCTCGAGGATCTCGAGCGCCACTACGGCGCCAGCCAGGGCCAGCAACGCGGTGAGGAGAAAGCGCGTGCGCCGCTGGCGCCGGAACCTTCGCTTGCACCCGCTGCAGATGGGCAGGTCGACGCAGAACCGCATACCCCCGGTGAGGAACACGAAGTTCCACCAACCCACCGCGCCCGAGCAAACCCGCACGGTGGTGTCCGCCACCTTCTCTCGGCAATGCAGACAGTAGTTGGGGAAAACTGGGGTCTTCGCCTTGGGCAGCCGGACGTCGTGACTCATCACTATCGGCGGATTGTATGGCCTGCAGGCACCCTCCATCGGCTTGGGCTCTTGCGCCGGGCACAGCAGTAGTTTGCGGTTGGTTCGCCCAAAGCCGGGATGTCGGACCGGCCCAGCAGGCGACGCCCGTCGCGAGCCTTGCTGCGCGGCAGGCGGCGAACGCTGCTGGGTTAGGATGCCCGGATCGAAGGCTTGATCCATCAGACGATCGCGGGCTACGAAGTCCTCGCAGAGCTCGGCGCCGGCGGCATGGGCGTGGTCTACAAGGCCCGACACACCCGCCTGCAGCGCCTCGTTGCCCTCAAGCTGCTGCCTCCCGAGCTGGCGAGCGACGCGCGGCGCCGGCGCCGGCTCCTGCAGGAGGCGCGGGCAGCTTCCGCCCTCGACCATCCAGCGATCGTGACGATTCACGACGTGCTCACCCACGAGGGTGTCGATGTCATCGTCATGGAGTTGGTGGAAGGCGAGCCGCTGCACCGCCACATCTCGCCCGCAGGCTTGCCCTGGCGCGAGGCCGCGGCCCTTGCCATCGAGTTGAGCGATGCGATGGCCGCTGCGCACCGGGCCGGCATCGTCCATCGTGATCTCAAGCCGGCCAATGTCATGGTCACGATCGGCCATCATGAGACCCCGGGCCGAGCGGCGAGAGGGCGGATCAAGGTTCTGGACTTCGGCATCGCCAAGCTCATCTCGGATCGCTCCGCAGAAAGCATCGAATCCCACGACCGCAACGCGATGGGCGACGATCAGGATCGCGACGCAACCCTGTCGCGGCTCACCGAGGGCGGCCCGCAACCCGGGACGCCGGCCTACATGGCGCCGGAGCAGCTGCTCGGCGAACCGGTCGACAGCCGGGCGGACATCTTTGCCTTCGGCATTCTGGTGTACGAAATGCTGACGGCCCGGCGCCCGTTTCGCGGCCCGACCCAGCTCGCGCTGGTGGACGAGATCCTGCACCTCGACCCCGAGCCCGTGCGCCAGCTGCAACCGAGCGTCCCGGAGCCGCTCGCGGCGCTGGTCACCAAGGCGCTGGCGAAGCAGCCGGCAAAACGCCCGCAGAGCATGCAGGAGATCAGCGCGGCGCTGCGCTCGATCCTGAGCCCGGATGGGACGCTCCAGCCAGGCGAGCCTTCCGAGGGTGTCACCCTGATGACCCTGGTGGCTGTCGACACCGGGAATGTGGCCACCGGGAATGTAGCTACCGGGAAAGTCCCCTCGCCGCCGGGTGTTACCGGCAGCGAAAGGTGCGAGAGACGCACTCGGCGACTGGCAGACCTGGCGAAGAGGCACCGGGGGCGCCCAGCCTCGGCGGGCTCCCGCCGGTTCTATCTCTTCGACCTGCCGTGGGATGCGGTGCGTTTCGCCCTCGCTGTGCATCGCACGCTGACCGCGCGGCGCAGGGGGGCCGCCTCGGAGCGCCCAGCGCGGATCGCGATTCATCTCGCCGAGGTCTCGGTCGCCCGCGAAGCGGGTGAGCCGCCTGCAGGCGGAGCGGCCGGCAACGGATCCGACGCCTTGACCTTCCACGTCGAAGCCCAGGCGCAGGCCACCGCTAACAACCTGCTGTCGCTCGCCCGGGCGCATCAGACCCTGTTGACCCAAGCCGCCTTCGATCTGGCGCGGCGCGGAGCCGAGCGACACCAAGGCCAGGCTGAAGCCAGCGATTCCGCAACGGGTCGCACCGAGAGCGGCACCGAGAACGGGCACCCAGACCAAGCCGCAGGCAGCGATGCTGAAGCGGGCAGCAACGAAGACGCACTGCATTGGCTGGCGCATGGCGAATACCTCTTCCCGGACGCCGAAACCGTCGAAGTCTTCGAGATCGGCGCTGAGGGTCTGGCGCCCTTGCACCCGCCGACAACCACGGGCGACGTGATCCGGGCTCCTGTCCAAAGCAAGATCCTCGGCTGGCGGCCGGCGCCCGGACTGCCCGTCCCACAGCGCCCCAACTGGCTGGTGGATCGCAAGCTCGGCGTTGGCGGCTTCGGCGAGGTCTGGCTCACCCGCCACCAACACACCCACGAGCAGCGGGTGTTCAAATTCTGTTACGAAGCCGAACGGCTGCGCTCGCTGCAGCGTGAGATCACCGTCTTCCGGCTGCTCAAGGAAGAGCTCGGCGAGCGCGACGACATCGCCCGGCTACTCGACTGGGACCTGGAGCAGGCACCGTACTTCATCGAATCGGTCTACACCGAGGGCGGTAGCCTGGTGGACTGGTCGGCGGCTCGTGGCGGGATCGCGCGGGTCGAGCTCGACGACCGTCTGGAGCTCATCGCGCAGGTCGCGACAGCGCTCGACGCGGCGCACTCGATCGGCGTGCTGCACAAGGACGTCAAGCCAGCCAACATCTTGATCGCCTCGGGATCGGCCGGCCGGCCGCGAGCGGTGCTCACCGACTTCGGCATCGGACAGATCACCGATCGCGACCGGCTCGCGGCGCGTGGCATCACCGTCCTGGGATTGACCGAAGAGGCAGCCACCGAGGGCAGCTCGACGCTCTCGGGGACTCGCCTCTACCTGGCGCCCGAGCTTCTGACCGGTCGCCCGCCGACTATCCAGTCCGACATCTACGCTCTCGGCGTGATGCTCTATCAAGTGGCGGTCGGCGACCTCGAGCGCCCTTTGGCACCGGGCTGGGAGCGCGACGTCGACGACCCGCTCCTGCGCCAGGATATCGCCGATTTCGCCGACGGCCGCCCGAGCTACCGGCCGCGCAACGCCTTGGAAGTCGCCGACCGGCTGCGTACCTTGGGGCAGCGGCGGGCCGCCCACCAGGCCGAGCAGCGGGCCCGGTACGAAGCCGAAGAAGCCGAGCGGCGGGCCGCCCGACAAGCCCGCCGAGCCGCGCGCCGGCGACGGCTGTTCACGGTGGCGACGGTGGTAGGGGCTGCCTTTTTGCTGGTCGTCAGTCTGCTCGCTGTCCAGGCCGTCCGGGCGCGTGCTGCAGCCGAGCGTGACCGCGGCCGCGCCGAGCGGTTGATCGACGTGCTGCTCGGCGACCTGCACGAGAATCTCGAGAAGATCGGTCGCCTCGACCTCTTGGAACAGGCCGCGCGCGGCTCGCAAGCCTACTTCGACAGCCTCGACGGGCGGGCAACATCGAGCGCCGTGACCGTCAAGCGAGGAGCCACCCTGCTCAACATCGGCGACGTGTTCCTCAAACAGGGCGACACCGAGGCAGCCCACGCGTCCTATGACGCGGCCCGGCAGCTGTTCGCGGACGGAACCGCCCGCCAGCCCGCAGCCGATGACCTGCGCAACGGCCTGCGCCGCAGCCGCGTCAAGCTTGGCTGGGCCCTGTCCCGCCAGGGTGAGACGGCGGCCGCTCTCGAGATGTTGCAAGCAGCTGCTTCGGAAGCCGAGAGGCTGCTGGCACAGGCCCCTGGGGATACCGACCGGCAGGCCGGCCTCGGTGAGTGTCAGTTCTGGATCTGTTTCCTCGAGGAGCAACAGGGGAACTTAGAAGCCGCCCTCGCA
Source organism: Acidobacteriota bacterium (assembly GCA_039029035.1). Lineage (GTDB taxonomy): Bacteria > Acidobacteriota > Thermoanaerobaculia > Multivoradales > J023 > JAAELT01. Next base: position 4,207 of record JBCCGX010000192.1, read on the forward strand.
ACCTGCCGCGCCGCGCTCGACAGCCTTCCGACTTCCGACCAGGCAACCGAAGCCCCTTGGCGCCACGCGCTGCTGACCCTCGACACGCGAACGCTGATCGCCGGCACCCTGCGCTCTCTGTCCAAGGGGGACGAGGCGCTCGCCGAGCTCGAGGCTACCCGGCAACTCGCCCAGCGTCTCGCCAGCGAGGATCCCGGCAACAGGATCTGGCCTCGCAAGCTCGCCTGGACCCGATTCCAGACCGGGGTCCTCCATCTCACCCAACGCGACGACCCAAGCGCCGCTCTCGCCGAGTTGACGGCGGCGCGAGACGCCTATCGACACTTGCGCACCACGGATCCGACACAGAGCCGCTGGAGCGATACCCTGGCAGAGATCCTCAACATCATCGCCAAAGTCGAGCTGCAACAAGGCGAGGCCCGCTCAGCGCTGCAAACGGTGCGACGAGCCCTGGCGATTCTCGAGCCGCTGGTGGATCGCGATCCGCACGGGCGGATCCGCCTGGCAGCTCTCGCCCGCGTCTTCCAGACCGAGGGACGCATCCACTCCAGTCTTGGCGATTTGACCGCAGCCATCGCAGCCTTTGCTGCCGCTGTCGAGTTGTACGAGCGCCTGGTGGCCATCGCCGATGACGATCCGAATCCGCAGAACTTCCTCAGCTGGAGCCACCTGCAACTCGGCGACGCCTACGCCCAACACGGAGCACCGGACGAGGCCGCCGAGGCCTGGAAGCGCGCGTTGGAGATCATCCATGCCATTACGGCCCGTTCGGACTCGCCGCGCTTCCGCAGCACCCAGGCGCAGGCGCTGCTCAAGCTCGGCCGCTTGGGCGAAGCGAGACCGTTGGTCGAGGCTCTGCTCGCGGAAGGCTGGGAAGAGGCCTATTTCCTCGAGGCGGTCCGGGCGGCAGGCCTGGGAGACGAGAAAAAGTAACCCTACCCTTCGGACCCCGACGACGGGATGGCATCGTCCTTGCTCTAGACCCCTTCGGGAGCGAAACGAAAAGTACGGAGACCACCATGGGTAAGAAGAAAATCAAAGAACAGCTCGCAGAGCTCGACCGAAAGCTCGATCAGGTGTTGAGTGACGTCCAAGGGCTCAAAGAGATGATCGCTACACAAGTCCAACCGGCGCCGCCTGTAACGTCTGCCTATGTTGACGCTGTACCAGCGCACCAAGAAGTCTATGTGCCGCCGGTAGAGCCTGGAACACACGAATAGATAAGAAATGGACGAAGATTAACGACTAACTCGCCGCTCTTCCTTGCATTCTCTGAGGCCGCCGGTTTCGACCGGCGGCCTCTCTTTTTGCGCTGACCGTCCGGGCACCTCTGACACTTCTGACACCTCCTGCCGCTGACACTCCGGGCACCACCAGCAGCACCGCACCTTTACTTTTTACGCTGACGGCCCAGGCACGCCTGACACTTCCGACAGCCGAATCTTCCGCCAGCTGACACGACGGACACTCTTGACGCCCGATGAATCGTAAAAACGCCTCCGAAGCCAAGCTGGCCGAACACCTCGGCTTCGCGACACTAATCTTTTTAATTGTTTTTTTCGAGCGACGCACACCTGGCACGAGAGTTGCGGTCCCAACGACCGACGACAGAAACCCTCCAAAAGGTTTCGAACCACAGAACCCGACGGAGAACAGCCACTCATCGCCCAGACTCGAAAGGAGTCAACCATGTCAAGCTATCGCCTCAACATCCAGTTTTCTTCGAGGGACGCGAAGAAGATCACAGCCGCCGGGCAGAAAGTCACCCTAGTCAAGAGTGTCCGGAACGGTGGCGCCAAAGTCACCTGGGTGACCTTTGAACCGTTCAACGACAACACCGTCGAATGGAGGACCCAATACGGTCTGTATTCCTCGACCCAGGAGGTCATGAACGGAGCGAGGATCTCGCAGAGCTCCACTCAGAATCCAGCAGATTCGGGGCTCTACTACCCGTTCGAAGACAATGCCTTCGGTGACCCTACGGGCCGAACTCCCAAGAGGAACGACTACGGAATCCACAACCTGGACGGCCGCGACTTGACCTTCGGCCTGACTCAGGCCGCGAGAGTCCGGGGTACAGATCAACCGCCGACCCCATTAAACGCGGTGCCTGTCTTCCAGGCCGAGACAGCTACTTTTACACCGATCGAAGAAGTGAAGGTTTTCCTGCAAAGCCACTACAACAACGGCGTGATCATTACCCGGGTCGCCAGCCGCGCCCTGCCGGTCGACCTGACCCAAAATCCCGACCAGACGATTCATTACAACGATAAGAGTGGCCGGTTCGAGCCCGGCCCGTTGGTTTAGCGGCCGGCTCGGGACGAACCGAGAATCCTGCCTCTATCGTCCCTTCCCATTCCGGGCTCCGGTCTCACCGGAGCCCTCGTTCTATCTACGGAGATTGATCACTCTTCGTAGAGTGCGCATCGCGGGGCGAACGCTTATCGCAAGCCGAGCTCTTTCATCCGCATCTTGAGCCCCTGCTTCGATACTTCGAGGGCCTCGGCCATCGCCTCGGCACGGCCACCGAAGCGTTCTCCGGCGGCCTCGATCTCCTCTCGATCGAGGTCAGCCGCCTTGCGGATCCGTGGGCAGGCATCGATCAACACATAGAGCGAAGCGCGGGACACACCGAGGGTCTGAGCCGCGGGCTTGAGCCTGTACTGGTGGGCGCGTAGGGCGGCGATCAGCTCGTCATCGCTGACCTCGTCCGGATCGCGGTACTTTCTTCGCGCGGCCCGGCCTGGCGCTGCCCGTGTCTGTCGCGGCCCGGCCTGGCGGGCTGGAGGCGAGGCGTCTTCAAGTGCCGAGTCGGAGCTCGTGAACCCGGTTTCGCCATTCGGGCCGCGTTCGAAGGGACTCGCGAGGATCCGCTCGACCCGTGAGCCCACCACCATGGTTTCCGAGCCACGGCTCGCCACCGCCAGCTGGCGTACGACGTTGCGCAACTGGCGGACGTTGCCTGGCCAATCGTATGCCGCCAGCTGCCCGACCAACTCGGCGCTGACGAAGGGCCGGCTGCGACCTGGATCCGTGCGACCGGGCGAAGCCAGCCGCTCGCCTTCGCCGAGCTCGTCCAACTCCTGGCGGAGAAAGTGGAAGAACAACCGGCCGATGTCCTCTCGCCGCTGGCGCAACGGCGGCAGCTCGATCTCGTAGCTCGCCAGGCGATGGAGCAACGGTGCCTTGAACCGGTCGTCCCGGATCGCCTGCTCGAGGTCGGCGTCGGTGGCGGCGATCACCCGCACGTCGACCGGCTGCGGCACCTCGGATCCGACCGGCTGGATCTCCCCGGATTCCAACGCCCGCAGCATTTGCACCTGGACCTCCGGCGGCATCTCGCCGATCTCGTCGAGAAAGAGGGTGCCGCCGTCGGCGCGCTGAAAGTAGCCCCGGCGCCGGCGGTCGGCACCGCTGTAGGCACCCTTGGCGGCGCCGAAGAGCTCGGACGCTGCCAACGATGCCGGAATCGCCGCGACGTTCACCGCCAGGTAGGGCCGTGCGCGGCGCGGCCCGGCCTTCTGGATGGCGCGCGCGACGAGCTCTTTGCCGGTACCCGACGCGCCACGCAGCAGAACGGGGAAAGAGAGGTCGGCCACGCGCTCGATCTCGCGCCGCAAACGCAGCATCGGCGCGCTCTCACCGACCATACCGAAGGCCGGCGGTCGCACCACCGACGGCAGCTGGTTGTGGAGCAGGACTGCCACCTGTGTCGCGAGCACCAGCACGGCGCCTTCGGCGAGCTCTTCCGGGCTGATCTCGCACTGCCCGTTGACCACTTCGCCGCTCAGGGTCACCCGGGTGCCGGTGGCGCTCGCATCGAGCAACAGGCCACCCTCGGGCCTTGGCGTCCAGCGAATCGGCCGACGGCTGAGGCGCGGCTGAGCGAGGGGCCCGCAAGGATCGCCGTCCGGTGTCTTGAAGTCTGGCTCCAGGCGCGACAGCAGAGCTTCTCCCTCTCGCCGCAGGCCGATGAGCGCCGCCTGCTCACCGACCCGGTCAGGGTCGGGATGGCAGAGCACGGTCAACCCGGGGACAGGGATCACCCCCGCGCGCAGCGCGCCATCTGCGAGCTCTGACGCGGTCACGGTCTCCAAGCTTCGCCAGTCGCTGCGATCTTCGTCTGTCATGGCCTCCCTCGATCGCCTCCAGTATACGCGGAGGGTCGTCAGGAGCCCACCCGATCGCCAGCTGTCTAGTGACCGCGAAGGACACGCCTTGCCCCAGTGTTGGCCCGCGACTGGATGCGGTTCGAGAACGGGTCGAACCCGGCTTCTCCGATCCTCTGCTTGGGTCAACCTCGGGCGAGCGGCAGCCGGAACGCCGCCATCTCCTCACGGTTGCGCACCAGGAGCAGGTCCCCCACCAGCACCGGATGGTTCCAGGTCTTGCCGCTTAGAACCGCCAAGCGCGCGTGCTCGGTGAAGGCGTCTGGCGTGGCCCCGACCAGCGCCAGCTCACCTTTCTCTGATAGCACCAGCAGCATATTCTGGTCGGGCAAGAGCACCAGCTGGCCGTGGCCGTAGCGCCCGCCCTTCCATTGGCGCTCGCCATTCTCGATATCGATCGCCGCGAGAATGCGGCCGTCGAAGCCGTAGGCGTGGCCGTTGTGCACCACGAAGTCACTGAAGTAGGGCTTCAGCCGGGCCGAGGTCCAACGCTCTTCGGCGGTCCATCCGCCAGCGCCGCGCGCGGCGCCGCGCGCGACCGTAATCCGGCGCATGCCGACGCCACCTGCTTCGTCGGCAGCGCTGAGCAGGAGGTTGCCGCCCGCGATCCACCCCGGTTGCACATACATGGTGCCCCTCCACGGGTACTGCCAGAGCAGGGTGCCATCGCCGGGCGCAACGCTGGTGGCGCCCGCCGCGCTCAGCAGCAGGACCTGCGCGACTCCGTCGATCGTCAACAGGTGCGGCGAGCTGTGGCCAAAGCCGCCGACAGGTCCGGACCAGCGCCGATCCCCGGTGTCTGCGTCATAGGCGACGAGCTGCGCGGCGGCGCTGACGATGATCGCGTCATCGACCACCAAGGGCGAGCTCGAGAAGCCCCAGTACGGGACCTTCCGGTCGAGCTCGGACGCCACGTTGCGCGACCACACGACGGCGCCGTCTGCGGCGTCGAGGGCATTCAAAATGCCGGTCGCGCCGAAGGTGTAGACGCGACCGCCGCTCAAGGTCGGTGTCGAGTGCGGGCCAGCGCCGACATGCGAGTCCCAGAACCGGGTCTCGTCGAGGTGTCGCCACACCAGCTCACCCGTGGTGGCGTGGTAGCAGGCGACGCTCTCGTGGTCGCCGCGCTGCTCCTGGGTGTAGAGCAAGTCGCCGTGCACGGCGAAGGATGAGATGCCCGGTCCGACTTTTCGGCGCCACAGCTCGACAGGCCGCGACTTGGACCAGTCGGTTGCGATCGCGACGCCGGGGACGACACCGTTGCGACCGGGTCCGCGAAAGCCGGGCCATTCCGCTTCTATTGCTTCTGAGAGCTCCGGCGAAGCCGCGGGATCCGGCGTCGGATCTACGTCCATCCGGGCAAGCAGCCGCTGCTCGGCAGTCTTCGCCCAACGCCACCTGAGCTCCAGAGCGCCTTCGCCGGTCAGGCCGTCGCTCCGCAGGAGCGCCCACCCGCCGCAAGCGAATAGAAGGGTCGCGGCCATCGTCAGGCGCCGGGGGCTATCGGCCAGATGGCGGCTAGCCACCGCCCAGACGACGAAAGCGAGGCTCAGGACAGGGACGGTTTTGAAGAAGAACAGCATCCCCTGACCTGAGGTGGCGATCGAAGGGTGGAGGACTCGCGACGTCACAGCCACCGCAACGATCATCAGGACGATGGCACCCACGCGCTCGGACCACAGCGCGCGGCTGAAGAACACCCACCAGACGACAACCACCAGCCCGGCGGCGAAAGGTGCCAGGATTCCGGCAATCCTGGCGTCGGGCGCGAGGATGGGTAGGGCGAGCAGGGTCAGCCACTGCAGTGCGACGGTGATCACTCCGGGCCACAGCCGGAGTGGTTTGCGCGGGCTCGTGGCATGGGTTCGATCGGGGGTCATGCGGGCTCCTTCTGAATTGCTTGGTTCAAGGCGGCGCCCCCGATGCTCGGGGTTCGCTCACCTCCAACAGAAGGAACCGATAGCGAAGGTTACCGCCCCAAGGAAGTCGAGCTTGCAGCTCGACTTCCTTGGCCCAACCCCTCCTTTGTAGGAGGAATCACGCTCCGCGTGACTCCTCCTACTTCCTAGCCCAGCGCCTCCGGAGCGGGCAAAGGGCAACTCCAAGCCAAGGAAGGGCTCGATTTGAAACCGGAGGTCTTCGCTGGGAGCGCCGGCATCCTTGCCGGCATCGAGGCGCTTCCGAAGGAAGCGACTCCGGGCAGGCGAGCAAGCCTCAAACAGAGCCCACACCAAGCTGCCCAGAAACTCGGACTGAACTTCGGAAACGCTGTACTAGCCTTCGGTCGCCACCCGCGACCTATGCGCAACGATTCAAGAAACGGCGGCGATAGCGCACGAGGAAGACGATCTCGGCACCGAACAGGAGGAAGGTCAGGCACCCGGCCCCTGGGTCGGCGAGCGGTAGGCTGCCCAGCAGGGCGCCGTTCAGGAAGATGAAGATCGCCGTCCATGCCCCGAAGACGGCTGCGCCGACGCCGTACAGTCGAGGCCACGCCTGGCGGATTCTCGAGAGCGCCCAAAAGCCAACAGCAGAGCCGACAACCATGACGGCGAAGCCGAAGCAGCCGACAAAGGAGGCCGCGGCTTCACCGGCCTCGTCGTCGCCGGTGGCGCCGGAAGCCAAGGCTGCGGCCGAGAGGGTGAAGGGAATCAGGCCCAGGCCGGCGAGAGCGGCGGACGTCACGGCCTGGATCGAGAGGCGGGCAGGAGCGGCCGCCTCTGACGGCCGATCGGCTAGATCCACCGTCGCCAGGTCCGACTTCACCTCGGCAGCGCGCTGGTAGCGTCGATTCGGCTCCCGCGCGAGAGCACGCAGCACGACGTCGTCCACCCGGGGTGTTGCGGCGGAGTGCGCCGACGGCGGATCGAAGCGCCCCATCGGGATCTCACCGGTGAGCATCTCGTAGAAGACGACGCCGAGGGAGTAGATGTCGGCTCGGTGATCGACCTCGAGCGGCCGCTCGAGTTGCTCGGGCGCCATGTAGCGAAAGGTACCGAGAACCTCCCGGCTACCGGTGAGGGAGACCAGACTGGCGGGGATCCCCGTCAGCTTGGCGAGACCGAAATCGGCGATCTTGACCACGCCGTCCTGGCCGACCAGGATATTGGCGGGCTTGACGTCGCGATGCACAACGCCCTGGTCGTGGGCGTACTGCAGGGCGTCGCAGATTTTCGGGATCAAGGCCAGCGCCTCCGACGGCTCCAACTTGCCTGCCCGGATCAGATCGCGCAGGCTCGATCCGTCGACGTACTCCATCACCAGCCAACCCAACGGTCCATCCTGTCCGTAGTCGTGGATCGAAACCAGATTGGGGTGGCTCAGGCGGGCCAGAACCTGTGCCTCGCGAGCAAAG
>JBCCGX010000193.1:0-11705 GCA_039029035.1 Acidobacteriota bacterium
AGGAGCCTTCCCGGCCAAGCGTTCCAGCCTGGTCGAGATGATGGAGAGCCGGCTCGCCAACCGTGAGCTGACGGCCGACGGGTTCAACGCCTTGACCGGCCGGTGCGACCTGCAACAGGTGAAGATCAATCGGCCGTTCTTCGACTACGTCGTCGATCACGACCTCTGGTACCAGGAGGGGGTGATCCGCCAGGCTAGCACCGACGGGATCAACCTGCCGGTGGAGGCGATCGTCTACAAGGCAGACTGGGCCCTGATCTCGCCCGACGACAAGCCCCGCTATCAGTGGCGCGTGGTGAGTCGAGAGAATTACGAGGCGGCATTCTGCGGCAGCTCCAAGGGGCCTGGCGGCTGCACGAATACCTGCGCCAGCGAGGCGCCTCAAGACGAGACGCTGGTCCTCGGTCTGGTGGCGTTCCACATCGTCAGCAGGGCGATCGACACGTGGGTGTGGTCGACTTGGAACCATGCCGACACCCTGGGGCGTTGCGACTACATCGGCTGTCGGGACGACTTCGGCTCTGACCCGGCCTACATCCCGCCGCATCGCGAGATGGGTCTGCCCTACGATCCGGGCAAGCTGACGCCGGCCGCTCGCCGCCTGCTGAGCCAAGCCGGTCTGAGCGAGGCCTGGCGCCACTACCGGCTGATGGGCACCCAGACCACCTTCACCGATCTCACCGGCCGCCCCACCCTGCTGGGCAATGCGTTGCTGGAGCCGACGTTCGGCAACACCGCGTCGTGCACCACCTGCCACGCGATGGCGTCGCTCAGCGCGGCGGGTGACAATCTCGAGTTCCTCAAGAGTACCCAGCCTTTCGAGGGGTATGTCGGCACCCCGGATCCCAACTGGTTCTATCCCCAGAACGCCATCGGCTTGGTGACTCCGATCGTCTATCAGACCGATTTCATGTGGCAACTGGCCACCGAGACCCAGCCCCGCGAGGGCAACTGCGGACCGTCGAGCTAGACCCTCAATCCTCTCGGGCCGGAGCGCCCGGGACCCAGCAGAACCCATCCAACGATCTCGTGCCGAGCTCAGCCGGGCGGCTCGACATGGGCAAACTGTGCCCGGCCAACAAGGAGACACCATGCCTTTATTGCTTCTCGAGCCTGGGCAGTCCGTCCAGCTCGGCCCGAACGAAAACCCCGCAGATCCCGATGCCGTGACCAATCCCAACCCGGTGGCGGGGCAGTACACGACCCAGGTCGGCGACACCATCGCCATCGTCCAACACTTCATTCCCGCCCACGGCTACCAGCCCTTCCTCAGTCCCTTGCCGGACGGCCTGACGATCACCAACAACGGCGAAGTGTCGTTGGGGGTTCAGACGCCCGGTGAATGAGATAGAGAATCGAACCGACAGAAGGAGAAAGAGATGGCAAGAGTTTTAGGAAACGTCAACGCGGTCGGACAACCTGTCGATGGTACGAGCGGTTTTAGTGTCGCCGCCGCTACCAGCGGCCAAACCGGGGCCTGGGTCGTGACCTTCGATCAACCTTTTACCGCGACGCCCACACTGCTCGTGACTCTGGTCAACAGCGAGTGGAACATGACGTACCGGAACCGGCCACGGCCGGACGGATTCGATATGGAGACCTTCCGTAACGATGGGACTCCGGCCGCAGCGTCGTTCGACTTCGGTGCCTGGGGCGATCGCTGACGGGCGTTTGTCGAGCAGTCGAGCGGGTCGCCGTGGGGCGGCCCGCGCTTCTTGCATCAGGCGGCTAGCCGGTGCCGAGGCCCTGGTCGCGAAGACACCAGAGGGTTCCGCCATCCGACGCGACGAAGAGCCCGCGGCCTGTCATGGCCGGTGCATGGAGGATGTCTTTGCCGATGGAGAACCTTGCCAAGAGCTGACCGCTGTCGCTAGCGAGCCAGGTGATGGTGCCGTTCCGCGCCACGAACATCGTCCAACCCCTGCCCACGATGGGATGGAATGGGCACGAGTTGTTGGTCTCGAAACGCCAGGCGACATCCCCGGTCGCCTGATCCAGAGCCTCATAGCGAGTCGGTGACAGGCTGTGAAAAAGTCTCTTGTCGTCGACAGCGAAACCCATCTGGTCCATGGACTGTCCTTCCGGCTGCCTCTCGAATCGCCTCTCCCAAACGACCTCGCCCGTTTCGATGTCCAACGCCAGAATGAGCTGGGCATGGACGAGTGGCACGAAAACGAGACCCTTGTGAACCGTGCAGGTACCGCGGCCCAACTCGCTGCGCTCGAGCTCCCATGCGCACTCGCCCGTCCGCAGGTCGAGTCGGGCGATTCGACAGCACCTGGCCTGGATCCACTGGGCGATCAACCCATTGCCTGAGACAGCCGGTGGCGCATAGCTGATCATCCCCCGCCGCTCGACGTTCCACCGTGGTTCCAGGGTTTCTGTATCAACGGCCCACAGGCGGCCCGCATGGTCATGAAAGAAGAGCTGGTCACCGAGCAGAGTGGGTGGGCTGGTGGCCAGCCAGTCGTCGCTGTTCTCCATCCGCGTGAGCAGGCTGCCGGAGCGGCTGTCGACGGCCGCCAAGCCCTGCTCGTCGCAGTAGAAGAGCCGCGATCCCTGGAGGGCTCCGGCGGCCCAGTAGGCGGCGGCGAAGATCCCGATCGGTCGCTCCCAGGCGGGCTCGCCCGAATCGATCTCGATCGCCGTCAAGATCAGCTCGAATTCCCGCGCGAGATAGCAGAACACATGGTCCTTCGAGACTGTGACGGTGGAGAGGATCTGACCCATGCCCCGTCGCAAGGCGCGAGCTCGCGGAGCGTCGAAGTTTGGGGGCGCCTCGATCCTTGCGGTGTGCCCACTGTCGTGCTGTACTTGAGTCCATACCATCGGCTCGTGCCAAACGAGATTCAAGGCGAACCGCCAGCCTTGGCCACAGGGCGCGGTCTTCGGCCGCCTGCTTCGGTCGATCCAGTTTATCTCGCCGAAAGAGAGTTCAGGCCTCGGCAAAGCAGCAAGACTCGAGGGGTCAGCTGTCGTAAAACCTGACCCTGAAGACGTGGTGGCCTGCTTGGCTCAATCCGTTAGAGCGGTAGAACTGAATCGCAACCTCGTTCCTTGCGTTGACCCGTGGCGATCGGGTCTGAGTGTCAATCGGTTTCACCTAGCTTTCGGGTCAGTGCAGATATCAACTCGTGATGGCGTCCGTTCCAGCGGTCAGGTTTCTGCGGATGTCATGCAGAAACCGGAGGATTGCACCTCTGTGCTCCCTGCTGGCGTCGAGTCTCACGTACTATGGCGACGTACTGGCAGTGGATCCTATAGACTCGCAACCGGTGGTGAACGAATCCGTGCGGTTGTCCGGTGTCCAGTTTCATCTCAAGGATCTGAGCCAAGAGCTCGTCGACGAATGGACGAAGGCTTTCCTCGATTGTCCGGCCGTCGAAGCTAGCCAGGGCAGTATTCTCGAGGCGTCGGCGGATGCCATCGTCAGCCCCGCCAACAGCTTCGGCTACATGGATGGCGGGCTGGATCTGGTCTACAGCCAGCACTTCGGCTGGCAGGTGGAAGGGCAGATCCGAGCGAAGATCCTCGCCGATTACGATGGGGAGCTGCCGGTCGGCCAGGCGGTGGTCTGCGGGATGGAGCGCGAGCATGGGCCCTACTTCATGATCTGCGCGCCGACCATGCGAGTCCCCATGCGATTGGACGGTACCGTCAATGCTTATCTGGCTTTCCGGGCCGTGCTACGAGCGGTGCGGGCGCACAATCGAGACAGCTCAAAACCGATTCGCTCCGTACTCTGTCCCGGGCTCGGGACCGGAGAAGGCCGGATGCCAGCCGCACGCTGTGCCCGCCAGATGCGCTTTGCCTACGACGTCGTCGCCTTGGGGAATCCTCTCCGCAAGGGCGGGCTGGGCAGAGCGGTCGAGAACCATATCGAGCTGCTTCGGTAGGGTCTGGCCTGGCTGAGAGATTCAAGGCGAACCGCCCGCCTCGGCCAACAGCGCGCGGTATTCGGCCGCCTTCTTCGGTCGACCCCAAGTGTTGTAAAGGGCGGCGAGACGTTTGAGCGCGTCGCGAGTGTATTGCGAGCGTTCGCCTGTGCTGTCGCGGACGATTGGATAGCTCGCGACCAGAAGTGGCTCGGCCTCTTGGTAGCGGCCGAGCGCGGTCAAGACGGAGCCACGGAGACTCTCTGCGTTGGGGATGCGCCAATGGTTCGGCGGCAGGGTTCTGCGAAAGATTTCCAGGGCTTCATCGATGAGAGGGGCAGCTTCGGTGATCCGTCTGGTTGCGACCATTGACCGCGCCAGGTTGTTGAGGCTGATAGCGACGGAGGGATGCTCGTCGCCTAGCAGCCTTCGCCTCATCTCTAAGGACTCGCGGCAAAGCTGCTCGGCTCCTGCGTAGTCACCCTTGGCCCGAAGCAAATCGGCGAGGCTGTTGAGGCTGGTGGCAACGGACGGATGCTCGTCACCTAACAGCCGTCGCCTCATCTCTAAGGACTCGCGGCAAAGCTGCTCGGCTCCCGCGTAGTCACCCTTCGCCTGAAGTAGCCTTGCCAGGCTGTTGAGGCTAGTGGCAACGGAGGGATGCTCGTCGCCCAGCAAGCGCTGCTTCATGGCCAACGACTGGCGGCAAAGTGGCTCGGCTCCTGCGTAGTCTCCCTTTGCTATCAACAAACTCGCCAGATCGTTGAGGTTGGTGGCAACGTCGGGGTGCTCGTCGCCCAGTAGACGCCGCTTCATTTCCAGTGACTTGCGGCAGAGCGGCTCGGCCCCCGTATAGTCACCGTTGGCCTGAAGCAAATTGGCCAGGTTGTTGAAGAGGGTGGCGACGAAAGGATGTTCTTCACCTAGTAGTTGCATCGCCATCGCCAGAGACTCGCGAACAAGCGATTCGGCTCCCGAATAGTCACCCTTGGCACTATGCACCGACGCCAAATTGTTGAGGCTAATTGCTACGAAAGGGTGCCCATCGCCCAGTAGCTGCCTCGCCATCGCCGTTGATTCGCGGAAAAGTGGCTCGGCTTCCTCGTGATCACCCTTGTCCTGAAGCAAACTTGCAAGGAAGTTGAGGCTGGTAGCAACGTCGGGATGCTCGTCGCCCAGTAGGCGCCGCCTCATCTGCAGAGCCTCGCGATAAAGCGGTTCAGCTCCCTTGTGATCGCCCTTGTCCTGAAGCAACCACGCTATGGAGTTTAGGCTGGCGGCAACGTCGGGATGTTCGTCGCCCAGTCGGCGCCGCCTCATGTGCAAAGCCTCGCGGTAAAGCGGTTCGGCTCTGGTGTAGTCGCCCTTGTCCTGAAGCAACATCGCTAGGGAGTTGAGGCTGGTAGCAACGTCGGGATGCTCGTCGCCTAGTCGGCGTCGCCTCATATAAAGAGCCTCGCGGTAAAGCGACTCGGATCCCTCATAGCTCCCTTTGCCATGGAGGAACCATCCCAAGTCATGGAGGCTTTCAGCAAGGTCGGGATGCTCGTCGCCTAGTAGCCGCCGCCGCATCCGCAGAGCCTGGCGGAAAAGTGTCTCGGTCTCCCAATGATCTCCTCTATGCCAACGCAACATTGCCAGCGCGCGAAGACTTGCAGCGACGTCAGGATGCTCATCGCCGAAGGTCTGGCGCCTAAGTGCCAGGGCCTCCTCGAGCAGCGGCTTGGCCTCCTCGTAGTGGCCTAGACTCTGATAGATGACGCCCAGCGTTCCCATCAAGCGGCCTCGGGTCCGGGGATCGTCCTCGAAGGAGCTCTCGAGCTTGTCTCGCCCGAGGTCGATCAGCTCGCGCACCGTCATCGCCGTACCCCGGGCCGCTCCGGGATCCGAAGTGCCGTAAGGATCGGCAATCTCGAACAGCTCCGCCAGAAAGACGGCGACACGTTCCGCCCGCTGTGCCTCGCTGCGGACGCGAAACACCATCATCGTCATGGCACTGCTGAAGAGCGCCAGGACGAGGACCGCCACGGCCCACACCCGCCGGCGCTTGCGTGCCTGTTTCAACGCCGAGCGGAGCTTCGCTTCCTCCTCATGCTTGCGCCGCTCGGCCTGACGCTCTTCCTGCCGGCTGTCGAGAGTGCGCAGCCGCTCGGCTAGACGCCGGGCGTTGCCCAGACGCCTCTCCGGCGAGCCGTCGACCGCGACCGCGATGTCCTCGGCGAGCAGCTCGTCAGCGACCTGCCGCCGCCAGCCGGGGGCCAGGGCACGGTAGAGATCGCCTACCACCACCTGGTAGAGCATCAACCCCAGGGCATAAATGTCGGCCTGGAGCGTCGCTGGCTTGCCTTCCAGGACTTCCGGGGCCGTGTAGAGGCGGGTGCCGCTGGTCGACGTCGGCGTCGAGCTGACCTCGGTTCGGGCCGTCAGGCCCAGAACCGTGATGCCGGCGTCGGCCAGCCGCTTCGCCTCGGTCACCACCCCGACTCCGAAGTCGCTCAGCCGCGCCCGCGGCCTGCCACCCTGGCCGGTCGCGGTCGCGATTAAGACGTTTGACGGCTTGACGTCCTTGTGCAGCACCCCCACCGAATGGGCGGCTGCCAGCGCCGTGGCCACCTGTGCCACGATTTCCAGGCGCTCCGCCAGCGGTACCGCCGCCAGGCCACCCTGCTCCTCGGCCCAGTCCACCAGATTACCACCCTCGGTATACTCCGATTCGATGAAGTACGGCGCCTCATCGAAGCTCCAATCGATGATCCGGCTGATGTCGTCGCGGTTGCCAAGCTCCTCCTTGAGCAGGCGGAAGAGGGTGATCTCGCGCTGCAGGGTCCTGAGGCTCGCCGGGTCGTAGCAGAACTTGAACACCCGCTTGTCCCGGGTCTTCCGGTGGGCCACGAGCCAGACCTCACCGAATCCACCCTCGCCGAGCTTCTCCTCCACCACCCAATGGTCACGGTGGGGGACAGTGAGACCCGATGCCGGGCGCCAACCGGGGATCGTTGTCTGCTCCACCACCCGCTGCACTTTCATCGAATCTTCGGGCGCCAGGAGCGGCGCCACCCCTTCGCGACCGACTTCGAAGACCTCGACCGCCTCTGCAACGCCTTGGAGCAGGTAGCCACCGTGCGCCAGCCAGCACAGCGCCTCCGCGTCGGGCACGCCTACCGCCGCGCGTCGCGCCAGGTCGAAGGCACCGCGGGTGAGCAGCGTCTGGCCGCCCGCGGCGAGAGACATAAGCCGCCCTGTAGTGGGCTTGGCCAGGCCTTCAACTTCCAGCGGCTTAGCCCCCCGTGCTACGTGGTCCTGCGGGTTCTCGTGCAGCAGCACTTCGCCGAGATGGATGCCTACCCGAGCCTCGATGCGGCGCCCTTCCTCCTCCGAGAGTCGGCGCAAGGCGCTGTGGTACTCGAGGGCATAGCGCACCGCGGCGAGCGGTCTCTCGAAGAGGAGCAGGAAGCCGTCGGTCTTGTCGATCTCGCGGCCCTCGTGGGCCACGAGGACGTCCCGGGCCAGCCGGTCGTGGCGTTGCCCAAGCTCGGCGGCGGCGTGGTCACCCAACTCCTCCACTAGCCGCGTCGAGCCGACGAGGTCGCTCACCAGGAGCGTCTTCAAGACGGGCGTCTTGGAGACAGCTTGCTCCTGGGTGGTGTCCATTCTCCCTCTTTAGCCTCAAAGTCGATGCGTTTCTGCCAGTTACCTCCGCTGGCCCGTAGGCTTTGCCGCTCAGTCGGCCCCAGGTCATTTCCTAAGCTTGTTCACTGTGCGGCGGCTTGGATACATCCTTGATGGAAGGATAAATACGGTCTTAAATGTCCTTGGTCAAAGGACATTCCCTCGGATGTTTCCTCCGTGGACGCAGCCTGACTTCGGACCTGTACCGAGTCGGTAAACTAACACGCGGGGTGTCGCGAGCCTAACACCGCGCAGTAACGAATTCTCAGGGAGGCCGATCAATAACTGTCAAGACAGGTAGCAGGCGCCGGCCCAGCGGTCCGGGCCAGCGGCGCAGAGTCAGATCGTCATGCCGCTCTCGGTTCGCTTCTTGAATGAGGAGTACATCGGCAGGGCCACCTGGCCAGCTTTGATCGTGGTGGAAACGTTCATGGGGAGCCCGCCGTGGGTTTGATTGACTGAGCGAGAGAGCTTGACCGCACACGCGAGAGATGGAAAGCCTGCAGTGACCGATGGTGAAATGTGTTGTTCGGCGGCCGGGTCGAGAAGGCCGGGAGGGCTCGCCGCAGGATCAGTATTCGCTGCCAGCGTGGATCTGATCGGCGCCGGAGCCATCGAGAGCCGGGCGTTGAGCCGGCTCGGCTGGAGGTTCCCCAGCTACACGCAGCGTGACTTACCAGCCACCGAGCGAGATCGCCGGTAGGCTAAGATCTCGCCATGGCCTGCTTCTTCGCCACCTCCGGTCCCTGCCGCCCCGCAGACCATTACCTATCCCCGGGTCGGGCCGAACGCTGGCAGATCGCAAACTGATGCGGATCGAGGGCGATATCCATCTCGGTGCCATCGCGCGCGCGTTTCGTTGGCCGATCGCCGGCACGTGGGCGATCGTGCTGGTGGAGAATGTTCTCTTAGCGCTCATCCCGCTGTTGATCGGCTTCGCGATCGACGGACTGTTGGCCGGTGGTTTGCGCGAGCTCGGGCTGTTGGGCGGCGTCCTGGTGCTACTCACCGTCATCGCGGTGCTGCGCCGCTTCTACGATACTAGGGTCTATAGCCGGATCCGCGTCGAGTTGGGAACCAGGGTCGATCGCAAGCAAGCGACCCTGGACGTTTCGGCAAAGGATGCGCGGCTAGATATGGCGCGGGAGTTGGTCGATTTTCTTGAGATCGAAGCGCCGGGTTTGCTGACGGCGATCGTTCAAATGGTCGTGACGCTGGTCGTACTGTCGATTTTCCATGTCCATCTGGCTTTCAGCGCAGGCGCAGTGACCTTGGCTATGGTCGTCGTTTATTCTTGCTTTCACAACCGTTTCTATCGCCTGAACGCCGAGCTAAATGCACAGAAAGAGCAGCAGGTACGAATCGTTGGCGAGCGCCGGCGTTTGTCGCTTCTTCGGCATTTGCGCGCTCTGCAGCGGAGTGAGATTCGAATATCCGATACCGAGGCGATCGTCTATGGGATGATCTTTCTCTCGCAGATCGCCTTCATAATTTGCAATCTCTGGCTGGCTTCGCGGCTCGAAGACATGAGCACGGGAAAGATTTTCGCGATCGTGACCTACTCCTGGGAATACATCGAAGCCGCCCTGATGTTGCCCATAGCGATGCAGAGCTGGTCGCGTCTCAGTGAGATCAGCTCGCGGATCAATTCCGCCAACTGATGCTTTAGCAGGGCGGTATCGGATCTGGGCGAAGGCTGGCAATCAGCTGCCGTACAACCTGACCCTGAAGACGCGGTGCTTTGCTTCGCTCAGGCCGTTGGCCTGATAGAAGCGAATGGCAGCCTTGTTTTTCATGTTGACCCGTAGGTTCATCTCCAGCACGTTTTCGTCCGCCGCGAAGCGCAGCACCTCTTGCAGAAGCTTGGTTCCGATCCGCGATCTGCGCGCCTCGGGCAAGACGTAGAGCTCTGTGATCTCGAGAGACTGCCGGGCATAGCAGAACGAGCGGTGGATCTGGACGCACACGAAGCCGGCCAACCGTTCCCCGCAGTCGGCCACCCAGACAATCTCGTCGGTGAGTCGCTCCAGCGATCTCTGCACCGCGGCGGGATCCGTCTCGACATGAGCCGCGCCGTTGAAGCTTCGGTTCAGTTCGACGAGGGCCGCTGCGTCGTTGGTCGTCGCTTTTCGGACCTGGCAATCGGGTCGACCGGTCAATCAGCTTCTCCCGGTTATCGGGTCAATTTCGGCTCCCTGCAGGCGGAGGTCCAGTTATCGATTCGAGATCTTGGCAGTCCTAGCGGTCAGGCTTCTGCGGATGTCATGCAGAAACCGGAGGATTGCACCTCTGTGCTCCATGCTGGCGTCGAGTCTCACGTACTTCGTTGATGTGAAACAGAGGGAGAGGAAAGCTTCATTGCGAGCTTCCGGAGCCATTTCATGGAGGTGGTGCAAAGATTCGAGCGGCTCGTGCCCAAACACCTCGGCGATGAGCTGACTCACCAGTGCCTCGGTCAAGAACCTCTCTCCGGGAGCGCCTGGTCTTCCGGCCCACAAGACCTGCCCTTCGTCAGAGACGACGAGAGCTCCATTCAGGTGAAGACCGTGGCTGATTCCATGACCGTCGAGGACGAACCAGCCGAGGCCCAGCCGGCGGAATCTCTCACCCACCGCGCCCAGATCCTCGACGCGAGAGAAGAAAGACTGGCGAATGTGACAGCGGCGATCTGAGTAGTAACCCCAAACTGGGAGGACAAGGACGTCATCGGTCGATGCGATGCGTTCAATGAGGCTTGAGCCGATCGGGTTGGACCCACTCTGGACCGCGGTGACAACCGGAAAGCACCCACTGTTGACCAGCGCCAACGCCGCGAGGGGCAAGGCCCAATGGAAAGCTCTTGTCGTGCCGCAGAATCGCTTCATACCCGAAGTTGATAGCACAAGAGTATAGGCCCCTGCCTCGCTGCAAGGTGGGCCGGTGCCAGGAGCTTTCAGTCCCAGCCGCACGCTGTGCCCGCCAGATGCGCTTTGCCTACGACGTCGTCGCTTTGGGAAATCCTCTCCGCAAGGGCGGGCTGGGCAGAGCGGTCGAGAACCATATCGAGCTTCTTCGCTAAGACTTGGCCCGCTTTCCGCTACGACGAGAACCGTTGGCCTGACATGGCAGGCACTCGCTGGCACCGGGGCAACGGCCCGGTGCCAGTGGCGTGTCATCAGATCGCCATGCCTGTCTTGGTTCGTTTCTTGAAGGAGGAGTACATCGGCAGGGCCACCTGGCCGGCTTTGATCTGGGTGGAAACTTTCATGGGTGTCCTCCGTGGGTTGAACATCGGGCGACACAGCCTGGCCTCACGGGTGAGAAAAAGCCAGCTTCGTGTGATCGGTCGCCGCAATGTGTTGTTCAAAGGCCGTTGCCGCTGTGCCGGAAGAGCACCGCATGCAAGACTCGGCACCGAACGCGATAGACTCGCGAAATCATGGATGATCGAGCCCAAATGGTCCGTCACTTCCTTGCCGCCCTCGCCTACCGCTTCCACAAGGCGGTCGACGGCGCGCCGGAGTCTTTCCCCAGTCTGGATGCAGGGCATGGGATTCGCCCACCGCTCGACCTCGTGGAGCACATCAACGGCGTGCTCGGCTACGGCCAGGCCATGCTCGACCAGGGCGAGCTGGCGGATGGCTACTGGCACGAGGTGCCCAAGGCGGATTGGCGTGGCCAGATCGAGTTGGTGCACGCGACCTTGGGCGGGATTGACGACCTCCTCGCCTCGCAGCGGCAGTTTCCCGCCGAGCGCCTCGAAAGACTGCTGCAGGGACCGCTGGCCGACTCGATGACCCATGTCGGCCAGCTCGCCATGCTGCGACGGGTCGCCAGCTCGCCGATTCCGGCCGAGAACTTCTACGCCGCCGACATTCGCGCCGGGCAGGTGAGTGCAGAGCAGCCGGAGCCGGTGAGCCCTGACTGAGCCCTTGCAGAGCCCTCACTGAAGGCGCTGAGCACGGCCGACCGAGCGTCGGACCGGCTTCGGACCGGCTTCGTGAGCCGAGGCAACGCAAGGGGCTATAATGGCGGCGCCGCAAGAGGAAATGCTACCCTGTTCGAGGGAGGCGCGAATTATGCCGACGATCTTAAGGTTGGGACCGTACCGGATCTTCTACTTCGATCACGAGCCCAGCGGTCCGCCCAACGTGCACGTCGACCGTGACCACTCGTCGGCCA
>JBCCGX010000194.1:0-11648 GCA_039029035.1 Acidobacteriota bacterium
CCGCTCGAGGAGGCGTTGAAGTAAGCAAAGAACGCCGGATGGTTCCAATGGGTCAACCCGGGAGCGATCTGTGTTTCGACGTCGGCCAGGATCGTCGCCATCGACTCACCCTCTTCGGGTGCTGACGTCGGCAAAGCGCGGCGCAGGTCGCCCGGAGCGACCCGCGGCGTCACCGGTCGGTCTTCGAGCCCCTCCAGGTAGCGTGCGACCCAGCCGGCCGCGTCTTCGGCGGCTTGTCGTAGGGCGTCGGTCGACATGTCTCCGGTCGACATGTCTCCGGTCGGGGGAGGATCCGGGAGTGCGGTTTCGGAACCCAACGAACGGACGGTTGGAATCGAGTCGAGGTGTGACATGCCCCAAGTCTGCCGCGTTGCCCGTCCGGCGTCTTGGAAATAATTGCAGCCCTCCTTCGGCTGTACCCAGACACCGCCAGGTAGCCAGAGCGGCACCTTCGAGTACGCCTTCGTGCAGGGCACTTGTTCCTGAGTTTTCGCACCGGGCGCTCGACATCGCATGCCTGATTGCCAGTCGATAGACTCGCGAACCGATGAGCTCGATCTTCAATCCGGTCGTCGTTGCTATCGCGCTTGTTGCGGGCACGACGATCGCCTACAAGTTGCTCCCTTTCAAGACTTGGACCAAGCCGAGACCGCGGTTCGTCTTGTTCCCTAAGTATTCGGCAACCTATCGGCGCCCGCGCGAGGCCATCGAGTCGACTCTCGTCCGCCTGGGGTTCGAACGGACCAACGAAGGTACCTATGTTCGAGGCAAGGTGTATGGCGACTTTTCGGCCAAGGCGATTCGGTTGCGGGTCGAGGTCGACGACGAGGCGCGGCAGATCAAGGTCTACTCGCCTTTCTTTGGCATCGTGTTCGACACTGGAGACGTGTGGCAGCTCGCCTCGGACATCGTTCAGGGCGACGAGTAACGGCCGCAATAGATCCTGTTGCCAGCCGGAGATTCGGCTACTGCAGACGCTCCACGATTGCCTCATGACCTCGCCGCCGCGCCCAGGCTAGGGGTGTAGCCCAGGACTCGTCGTCGGCCAGCTCGGTAGGTGCTCCCTTCGCCAGCAGCAAGTCCACCATCTCGACCTGACCGGAGCGCGCTGCCCAGGCCAATGGCGTCGACTGGTAGTCCTCGTCGCGGGCGGTGATCGAGGCGCCGGCGTCGAGCAAGATCTCGGCACATTGCACCCGATGCGGCCGCGGCCGCCCTCGATAGTCACACTCGCAAAGGCTATGCAGGGGCGTCGCGTGCTGCCAGTCGGGCAGATCGGGATCCATGCCGCTGTCGAGCAGCAGGCACAGCAGGTCGGGATCGCACCACAGGTAGGTGCGGCATTCGGTGACCATCTCGGGGAGACGGACGCCGAGGCGGAGCAGGCGAACCACGAGGTCCCGTTTGCCGAGGGTGCACGCCGCCGCCAGGGCCCCGCCGCAACCGGCCTGGGCGCAGGCGAGGTCAGCCTCGACCCGGCGCAACGCGGCCTCGTCCTCGCCAAGAAAGATCAAGTCGTAGGGGTCGAGGGTGCCGCCCTTGGCGATCAATAGGTCTCGCATCTCGGGTGTCGCAGCGGCGAAGGTCGCGCTGCCGGCGGAGTCGATGGTCGCGTTGGGATCGGCGCCGTGAGCCAGCAGCAGTTCGACTAGGGCCCTGTCGCCGGCTCGCGAGGCGACGTAAAGCGCTCTGCCTTGTGGCGCTTCGGCACCCTCCGGCCAGTTCGGATCGGCGCCACGCTCGAGCAACAGCGCGACGATTTCGCGCTGCTGCGCAGCGACGGCGCGTGACAGAGGGGTCCGCGAGTCGCTGTCGGTTGTGTGCCGTTGGCTGGCGTCGGCGTCGAGCAGCTCATTGATTTTCTCGGTATCGCCTGCAGCGGCCGCGACATGGATGGGCGACTCAGGCACGGCCGGAGTTTCAGCCTCCTCTGCAGGCGCAGCTCGATCCGCTGATTCGAGCAGCCGAGCCACCGCTTCGTGGCCACGATCTCGCGCCACGGTGGTCAGCGGGTCGGCTTGCAGCCCGTGCCAGTCCGGATCGGCGCCGGCGGCGAGCAACAACTGCACCGCGTCGAGGTGCCCTTCGCGGACGGCGAAGTGGATCGGCTGGGTGTACCAGTATTCCGCCCGATAGAGATTCGGATCACGCTCGAGCAGTTGGCGCAGCGATGCGACATCGCCATCGCGGGCGGCACAGATCGTCTCCCAGATGTCGACACCGCGACACGACCACGGGCCATAGGGTCGCTCGCTCTCGAGGCTTTTCGGTCGAATCATGTCGCCTCACCTCACAACGCATTGTTGGCTCGCCCTTCGGCGAGCGGCGCCTCGAGCGCTTCGGAAAAGGTGACCCATTGGACGATAGTGACGCCGATAGCCAGGGCCGTCACCCAGTTGTAGTTGGTGCCCAAGCGGAACAGTAAGTACGCCACCGGCAGCAGGGCCACCGCGACCCCAAGTCGTCGGCTGTTCTTCGGCGTCCATCGCGGAATCTCGGGCCGCTCGCTCTGGCGCCAATCCAACACGGCCCAGAGGATGACGAGCAGCGTGAAGATGGAGTAGGCCAGCGCGATGATCGGGATCGGAAAATCGAACCCCCAACCCTGCCCCTGCCACCTGGCCGCATTGCCGAAGGCGAATGCCGAGCCGATCAGCATGCCTGCCCAGGCGATGTGCCAGAGGAGCAACATGCTCCGGAACAGCCCTCGATGCCCCCACCAGGCGTGTCCAAAGAGAAGCGCCGAGTAGAGGGCAAGGGGCGGAAAGATCCAAAACGGCCCGCTGAGGCCTTCCCCACGAAGCCCGAAAAATCCCCACTGGTAGCCGTCAGGCCGCGCCAGGGCGCGTACGATCGGTAGCCAGACGAAGACCGTCGTGAACACTGTCCAGGCCATGACGACCCCGAACAAGCGATTCGCTGGGCTCGGTAGAGCCACCTCAGGATTCTGTCCCATCGTCCAGTGCCTCCTTTCGTGCTCTCTCGCTGCCTTCATCGGCCGCCTTCAGTCGCCGCTCCAGCACCGTGAGAAGCTCATCGCAGCACTGTCGGCGAGATTCGAGAGCTACCACACCCATGCGCAAGGCGGCCCAATCGAAGAAGCTCGTCTGATCGACTGACTCCGGCGTCTCGTCGCCGAGGATCATGCCCTCGATCTCTTCCAGATAATCGCAGCGCTGGGCGAACGACTGTCGCAGGCGAACGAGGAAATCCCGCACGACCGCCGGCTCATTCAGCTGTCCCATCGCGCTGAGCTGGCCGATATAGGCGAAGCGCTCGCGGCCTATCTGCGGCCCGCTACGCAGCCAATTTTTGAGCTCTTGGGTGCCATCCTCGGTGCGCACATAGGTCCATCGCTTGGGCCCCTTGCTCGACGCCTCGCGGCTGGCCGCGAGCCATCCGCGAGCCTGCATCCGCCTGAGGGTCGGGTAGATCTGCGACAGCTGCGCCGGCCAAAACATCGCCGCCCCGGCCTCGAAATCCTTCTTGAGATCGTAGCCACTCATCGGCTCGTCCAAAAAGCTGAGAAGGATGTGTTCGAGGCTCATCTAGTTACTAGATCACAGATTCTATACCAAAACTATAATAGCCAAAACTGAACCGACTCAAGTCTCGTCTCGAGGCGCCGCGACTCACCCCACCATCCCAATCACACCTCTCGAACTGCATAGGTTGGCACGGCTGACCTCGGCCTCGATCGGCCGACAATCCAAGGCCGGGCCTCCGGCTGGCGGCCCGAGGCCCGGAAGGCGGTTCTGAGCTACCCCAGCGGCACGCCGTGATCCTTCTGGCAGTCGTCGGTGAGCACACCCATAGGGCCGACTCCACCATCACAGCACGCTGCGGTACCCGTCTCTCGCTCGCCGCCGCAGGTAAAGAAGTCGACCAGGCAGCCCAGAATCCATTGGCTGCGCTGATAGACGGCATCCTTGCACGGCTTCCAGGCTTTGGGCACCTGGTCGAAGTCCGGTAGAGGCCGAAGCGCCTTCTGGATCGCCGCTACCTCGAGCTCCGGCACGGTACTCCAGGCTTCGTTCTCCCACACCTCTACCGTCTTCAAGGCGCCCGCGTCGTCGAAGGTCACCTCCAGCTCGATGTTGCCCAGATCCAGGATGTCCTCACCGGTTGTTGGACCTTCGAGCGTGAGGTAGCTGTAGCTACCCTTGGTCGGATCTTCATAGAGGACGATGAACTCGCCGTCGAGTTCCTTCGCCTCGAAGACGCCGCGAACCTCGAGTAGGACGGTTTGCTCGTTGGCCCCGGGAGGAACGTCCTTGCGGCCGGGCCCGGCAGCCCAGGTGGTCAGGGCAAGGTTCGAGAGAAGAATCGTCGCTAAGGCTTTCTGCAGGTTCGTCATCTTCGGCTCCTTTCACAAGTGAAAATGGCGAGCGCTCGGCTCGATGCCGGGCTCACTATGAAACGTGCCGAAGCGACGAAAAACTTGTCAGTCGATGCGAACCCCGCCGAAGATCAGGGGCCGTCAAACCAATCCATCAGACATCCTGAGCTGATCGAATCAAACCAGATCCAGCTCTGCCCACAACGCCCGCAACTCGTCCGCCGCCCGACTCGACGGCTCGAGCTCGGTGACGGAAAGCCCCTTGCCGCTGGCCATCTTCCAGGCGACTCGGGAGTGGATCCGCGTCTCGAGGAGGGTGGCGCCCTGGTCGTCGGTGAGCTCTTCCAGGGCTTCCAGCGCCTCGCGCGCCACCTTGGTGCGGGTGATGACCTGGTTGAGCACCACCCGCACGGCGAGATCTTTGGTCGCCGACAGCTCGTCGATGATGGTGAAGACGTCTTCGCTGGCCCAGATGTCGTAGGCCGAGGGGGTGACCGGGACGAGCACGTGATCGGCGGCGGCGAGGGCGGAGCGGAAGGTCTTGTTCTCCCGTGCGCCTGTGTCGATGACCACCAGATCGTAGGGCTCTGACAGCTGCGGAATCTCGCGGTGCAGGATCGGCTGGCTCATCTGAATGATGCGGAAAGCCGGCCGGCTCTCGTCGCGGGTGGCGGCGAAGACGGTGCTCGACGCCTGTGGATCGGTGTCGACCAACAAGACCCGCAACCCGGCGCAGGCCGCTTCGACCGTCAAATTGGTTGCTAGGGTCGATTTGCCCACGCCACCCTTGGAGTTGGCGACCGCGAGAATCCTGCACTTCGTCACTGAGCTCACCTCAAGGCCAGATCTTTGTGCCTCCCCGCCAGGACACATTGGTTGGCTTGACAGTCGTGTGCCACCGTGTTGTGG
The DNA here is from genome assembly GCA_039029035.1 of Acidobacteriota bacterium. Lineage (GTDB taxonomy): Bacteria > Acidobacteriota > Thermoanaerobaculia > Multivoradales > J023 > JAAELT01. Next base: position 5,249 of record JBCCGX010000194.1, read on the forward strand.
AAACCCTCGTCGATCAGCCGCTCGAACCGTCCCCGTCGAACATCGAGGAAGCCGAGGGCGCCATCGAGACCGTCGGGTGGGAAGTAGCGGTGGATGGTCAAAGGCCTGTAGGGGTTGCCGGAATTGAGCTTGTCGAGCAGGGCCTTACCGGAGGCCTTGATCACTTCGGCCTGCTCGCCGGTGAGGCCCTTCTCGAGTCGCTCGGGATCGTTGAGCAGCTCGATGCCTCGGTTGAGCAAGCTGGAGCGTAGGATATCGCGGTTGACCGCTGCAGCCCAGCCGATGATCTGGGTCCGGTAGAGCGTCTGCAAGGTGCTCTGCAGAGCGTCGATCGGCATCTTCTCGACGTCGGTGTTCATGTAGATCACGTGCAAGACGAGATCTGGCGGATCCAGCGGCTGGCCATAGGCCTCGGCCTCTTCGGCCTTCTGCTTGGCTTCGCGGTAGGGCTCGTCCCACAGGGCGGCGTTCGGATCGTCCTTGAGGATATCGACCAACCCCGAGATCGCCGGCTTGAGCGGCGTATTCATCAACACCGCGCCGTCGACATAGGTCTGGGCACCGACCGTCGCAGCCGGGTAGACCCCGGGCACCGAGCTCGACGCCCGGATCGCTGCCGGCCCGAGCTTGTCGGTCATGTCGCCGTTGTTGAACTCCCGCACCTCGCCGAAGGCCCAGTTGGTCGCCGCGATCGACAGCTTCTTATTCGACTGGCGGATCTTTTTGAAGTCGATTGTCTCTTGAATCGTCTTTTCCCAAGGCTCGGCGGCGACGAAGGTCGACAGATTGAAGAAATCGGTCAGCCGCTCGAGCAAGGGGTCTTTCGAGGCAAAGAGGTTGTAGGTCCGATTGAGCCCTTCCCAGCCGACGACACCGAGATCCGTCGCCAGGTGTCTGAGTGGACGGAAGGCGAACGGCTCTTTCAGGTAGGGCCTGGGATCGAGCAGCTCGAAGGGATTCAAGCGCACCCGGAAGCCGCCGTTGGACGGCCCGGTCCAAGACATGCGCTCGAGCCACACCTTCTCCAGGTTGGCGACCGCCGACGGCCCGTAGTCGGCCCACTGAGAGACCAGAAACGACGAGTTGAACGAGCCGATCGAGGTGCCGGTGAAGACCGCTGGATCGAGAGGCTCCAGGTAGGTCGAGCGTGACTTGCCATTGAACAGGGCCTTGGCGACGCCGATCTGATAGGCGCCGTCAGCGCCACCACCCGAGAAGATCACCGCATGCAGATCTGTTGCGCTCATGCGCTCTGCTCCTTTCTTGAATTCAGTACCCCGTTCATCCCAGGATCAGATCTTTGTGTTTGCCGGCCAGAATGCATTGGTTGGCTTCGCAGTCGTGGGCGACCGTGTTGTTGAAGCCCTCGTCGATCAAGCGCTCGAACCGACTGCGCCGGACATCGAGGAAGCCGAGGGCACCATCGAGACCGTCGGGTGGGAAGTAGCGATGGATCGTCAGCGGCCGGTAGGGATCACCCGCCTTCAATCGATCCAGCAGCGACTCGGCCGACTCGAGAATCACCTTGAGCTCCCTGCGGCTCAGGTTCTCTTTGATCCTCTCGGGATCGCGCAGCAGCTCGATGCCCAGGTTGAGCAGCTTCGACCGCAGGATGTCGCGGTTGACCGCCGAGGCCCAGCCGATGATCTGGGTGCGGTAGAGCGTTTGTAGGGTGCTCTGCAGCGCGTCGATCGGCATCTTCTCGACTTCGGTGTTCATGTAGATCACGTGTAAGACGAGATCCGGCGGATCGAGCTCCATCTGGTAGGCCTCGGCCTCCTCCGCCCGTTGCTTGGCTTCGCGGTAGGGCAGGTTCCACAGCCCGGCGTTGGGGTCGTCCTTGAGGATCTGTCCCAGGGCCTTGATCGCCGGCCGTAGTGGCGTGTTCATCAACACCGCGCCGTCGACATAGGTTTGGGCGCCGACCGTTGCCGGCGGGTAGACCCCGGGCACCGAGCTCGACGCCCGGATCGCCGCCGGACCGAGCTTGTCGGTCATATCGCCGTTGGTGAACTCCCGCACCTCGCCGAAGGCCCAGTTGGTCGCCGCGATCGACAGCTTCTTCTTCGACTCGCGGACTTTCTTGAAGTCGATCGACTCGCGGATGGTCTTCTCCCAGGGCTCGGAAGCGACGAAGGTCGACAGATTGAAGAAATCAGTCAGTCGCTCGAGCAAGGGATCCTGCGAGGCGAATAGGTTATAGCCCCGGTTGAGACTCTCCCAACCCACCGTGCCGAGGTCGGCCGCCAGGTGCCGAAGGGGCCGGAAGGCGAGCGGCTCTTCCAGGTAAGACCGCGGATCGAGCCACTCGAAGGGGTTCAGGCGCACCCGAAAGCCGCCGTTGGTCGCCCCCGTCCAAGACATGCGCTCGAGCCAGACCTTCTCCAGGTTGGCGACCGACGCGGCGCCGTAGTCGGCCCATTGGGAGACCAGGAACGACGAGTTGAAGGAGCCGATCGAGGTCCCGGTGAAGACCGCCGGATCGATCGATCGCAAGTAGGTCGAGCGCGACTTGCCGTTGAACAAGGCTTTGGCGACGCCGATCTGGTAGGCGCCGTCGGCGCCGCCGCCGGAAAAGATCACCGCGTGCAAATCTGGGGACTGCATGCTTTCGAAACCTCCTCATTCGATCAAGCGCTCTTGCCCGAGACCACCCAGCGGGGGAGATTCTCGGTATCGAGCCAATCGGGGATCTGGCGCCAGGTCAGGAGCGAGCCGGCGATCACGTGGTAATGCTGGGCAAAATGGGCCACCAGAAATCTCTTGTGCAACTGCTTGCGGGACACGCCGAGGTTGCGCGCCGCGCCGCCGCTGGTGAGGCGATTGGCGACGTCGATGTAGCTCTGCACCACGTCGACCCCGCCCGGCCCCGGGATGCGATTCCACATCTTCTGCACCGGCCCGAGGACCGAAGAGGCCGCTCCGAAGGAGAACGCGTCGGCCATCCGCAACCCCCAGTTGACCGGGTCGAGGGAGACGTTGATCACCTTCTCCGGCCGGTTGGCGACGAAGGCCATACGCGAGATCACTTCACCGCTCTGGCGCACGTGGAAGTGGATGGCCTGCAAGCCGGCCTCGAACCGGCCCGGGCCATAGGCCAGCAAGCTGTCTTCGGTTGCCGGTAGGAAAGCATAGGCAAAGCCGTAGCGGCCGATCTCCTCACCCTCCGGCTCGGGGTCGTCGAGGATCAGCTCCGGGCTCAGGACCAGATAACTGTGCTCGGTGCCAGGCACCTTGCCCTGGGGCAGATCCGGACCGAAAGGCGCCAGCACGAAATCGAAGTCGAAGATGTGAACCTTCAGGACGATCCACTCATAAAGCTCGCCGAGCCTTCGCAGGTCGACAATGGCGTCTTTCTCGGCCGGAGAGAACTTACGCGGCTCGCTCTCCCCTTTCGCCAGATAGTAGATCTGCTCGAAGCCGAAGCCGGTTTCGGCGCCTTCCGAGTAATCGTGCCAGCTCAGGGGTCGCAAGTAGGTCGGCGGCGGTTCCGGCTTCTCGCCCGGAAAAGCCTCCGGTTGGCGGAAATCGCTGATGCGCAGGAAATAGCGCAGGGCGAACTCGCGCACCTGGCGGTTCATCCAGTCGGCCGCCTGCTCCTGCGCCTCGACCGATCCTGTTGGGATCTTGGGGCGATCGAAGAACTGCTCCTGGACATTGCCCATCACTGCCATCGCGGCGCCACCCACCTCGGCGGCGCCGAAGAAGCCGATGCTGTGGTCCGGCCGGTTGAAGGTGGCGGCGAGATCGAAGCGCTCCTCGTAGGCGTCGCGTGCGTCGACGTCGTCCAACCAGCGTTTCAGATCGACGGCATCCGACAGGGCCCGGTCGACCGCCGCAAGGCGCGCCAGATCCTCTTCCGACCACACGGTATCGGGCGCCGCAGAGCGGGCCTCACCGGTGTCGCTGATCGGGCCTTCGTTCATGCTCAGCTGGCTCCCAGCGCCTGGTAGGTGCTACGCATACCCTCTCCCTTGCGCAGGATTCGCCCCTCAGCGATCAGCTGGCTCAAGCGCAGGCGCAGCGTCGAGCGCGGCGCACCGGTGGCCTCCACCAACCCCTTCATCGCCAGGCCATTTTCGGCAGCGGCGAGAGCAGCGAGGATCTTTGCGGTCAGCTCGTCGGTCAATTGGCTGCTTGCAGCCGACGGTTCCGCGGCTTGTCCGGAGAGCGTTTCGATCGCCTGCCCCGCGGTCTTGAGCACGACACGCGGCGCCTGGAGGGGCTTCTCCTTGGTTCCGGCGACCACCTTCTCTAGGGCTGCGTCCACCGACTCAGCGAGTGCTTCAGCGGCTTCGGTCGCGACGTTCGACCCACGTTCGGCGGTCGAAGCAGCCGGCTCTAGCTTTGCGGTCTCGCCCACGGCACCCGGACTGCGTGGCGCAGCGGCTGCACGTACCGGCGGCTGCACCAGCCAGCTCAGCATCCGGCCGATCGCACCGTCGATCTGGCGCTCGAAGCTCATCCACATCGCATCATCCACCCGGTCGATAGTGAAAGATCTCGCCAGCGCCGGACTGGCTCTTCAGCGCGGCCCAGCCCTGCCCCGCGGCAGCGCAGGGTTGATTGACCCAGCGTTGCCAAATCTCAGCATGCGCCGCCGGTGGCTGATGCGCACGGAACGCCTCGAGATAGGAGTCCTCGCCCGCCGCGTCACGCCACAACAGGGTTGCAGCGGCAATCCCGGCGGCGACCGCCGCCCCTTCTTCGTCACCGAAACTCTGCTCGACAAGAAAGTCTTCGAGCACCTGAGGCTGGCGGAAATTGACCAGGGTCAGCGCCCAGGCCAGGCCGGACAGGGCATTCAGTCGGGCGAGGTCGGAGGAGGCTTCCTGGCGCACTTTGGCCACCGCGCGGCCGGTCGAGCCCGGGAACACCTGACTGACGACGAAGTACAGGCCACGACCCAGGCCGTGCCAAAAAGCGCCACGCCGACCGCTCGCCTCGTCAGCGGCCAGTGCGGCATCGATCTCGGTCACCCGCTCCGGCGCCAGCTGGCGAACCATCAGACCCAACGCTTCGAAAACGGCGAGGGCGAAGCCGTCGCGAGCGTTGTTCTCGCACAGGCGGGCGAAACGCCCCAGCTCGCCCGGGATCCTCTGTGTGCTAGCTGCCAGCAGATCGGGCAGGGTGTGCCGAGCGAGGGCGAGTCCCATGCCGGTGTGGAGCGGGATCAGACACTCTTCCGGCAAACGATCCAGGCCCTCTAGGCGTAAGAGCTGGTCCGGTCGGCCAGTGTGCCAGGCGGTCTCGGCGTAAGCAAAGCCGAGTCCTTCGGTGAGCCAGAGGCGCAGGTACGGGCCGCTGCCACCCGCCTCGCCGACCTGGCGCTCGAGGTCCGCCGCCGCGAGATCCGCGAAGCCGAGGATCTGCCCGACGTATTGAAAGTTCTCGAAGGCCTCGAGCTTGTTGCGCAGCTCGCACCAGCCCGTCTGCTGACCTGGCAGCGCGGCTTCCAAGAGGCCTGTCGCTTGCCGCAACATCGCCAGTGAGCCGCGTACCATGGTCTTCGATGTCATGTCGCGGGTCAGATCCACCGCGGGGTCGAGGGCGCCGAAGACGCCATCGATGATCTGGCCTTGCAGCCGGTCGACCGTGCGATAGGTCTGGCCAAAGGCCCCGCCGAGCTGCTCCGCCGCGGTGTCCGCCACGGCGTCGAAGGCACCGGCAGCGCGCCGCGGGGTCTGGGCAGTGGCAAAGGCTTGGAACATCTCCTGAGCCTGGCGCGCACCGAACAGGGACATCGCCCACGAGAACCGCATCATGGACCGCAACATGTCGGTCATGGCTGCCTCCTCACCCGGCTCAACAACAACGCGCCGAGAGCCAGGAAGAGCCCCGCCAAGAGGCCTTCGCTGAAGCGCGCTCCCCAGCCCAACGCGGTCGTGAGCTGGTGCAACGGCCCCTGCAGCAGAACGAGCGCCGCCATCGCCAAGCCCAAGCACAGCACCACCACCGAGCGATCCTTCGGCCTGGGGTGCTCCTCGGAGGTTGCCGACGACGGAAGAGGCGCGGCTTCTCCCGTCCCCAGGCTGAGGATACGGTCGAGCTTCTGTGGTAGCTCCACCAGGGTGGCCATGTAGGACTCGGCGGTCATCCCCATCTGTCGCGGTGAGGCCAATTGCTGGAATTGATTCCACCCCGCTAGCCAGTCCAAATCGCCCAGGGCATCGCCCAGCGGATCCGTGCTCGGCGCGAAGCCACGTGCGCTGCGTGCCGTCCAGAAGAGGCCTTGATAGAAATCATCGAGGTGCGAACAGGCCTTGAAGCCGGTGCGCCGCAGCAGGCGCCAATGGGCGATAGCGTATTCGCCCAAGCTCTCGCCGGAGGTGCTCCAGCCGCCATCGCGGAAGGGGACGACCTGGCGGATGCGGGTGCGCAGCTCGCCGGCGATCGCGTC
>JBCCGX010000195.1:0-11612 GCA_039029035.1 Acidobacteriota bacterium
CCGATGATGTGCCGCAATACCTGGCCGAATGGAAGCCGTTGCACTCGGTGCTGTCGGCCACCGTCTACGCCGAGCTCAAGGCCCAGCGGCGAGGCGCGGCACCGAGCTCCGAGGGCTCGTTGGTACGGATCGCGGCGTTCGGCGATCCCCAGTATCCGTCGGCGTTGGCGGATAGCGACTCCGCGGCGGCGGCGGATCCGCTGGCCTCGGGCCGGATCGAGACCTCGCCTGATGTCCGCCTACGCGGCGGTCTCGAGCGCGGTCTGTTCGACTGGCAAGCGTTGCCCAACTCACGCTGGGAAGTCGAAGAGATCGCGCGGCTGTTCCCCGAAGGCGCCCGGGTCTACCTCGGTGCCGAGGCCACCGAAGAGCGTGCCAAGTCGGTGGGGGGCGAGGCTCAGATCCTGCACTTTGCTACCCACGGCCACGTTGATGATCGCCTACCCCTCAGCTCGGCGGTGGCGTTGACGATTCCGAGCGACTGGACGCCCGGCCGCGACAACGGCCTGTTGCAGGTGTGGGAGATCCTCGAGCGGGTACGCCTCGACGCCGATCTGGTGGTGCTTTCGGCCTGTGCCACCGCTCTCGGTCAGGCACGCGGTGGCGAAGGCCTGGTCGGCCTGACCCGTGCCTTCCAATATGCCGGGGCGCGCAGCGTCGCAGCGAGCCTGTGGAACGTGGCGGATTCGACCACCGCCGCCCTGATGACCCGCTTCTATCGCCATCTGCAAGCGGGTAAGACCAAGGACGAGGCTTTACGGCAAGCCCAAGTCGATCTCATCCGGGGTCCGATCGAGGTGCGTAGCGAGTCCGGCAGCCGCCAGGCGATCGATGCCTCGGCGCCCTACTATTGGGCCGCCTTCCAGGTCTTCGGGGATTGGCGTTAGGAGGCCGACGATGATCGAGCCAAGCGAGAGCTCTCCGAGTGAGATCACCCAGCACCTGATGGCCTGGAGCGAGGGGGACGAGGCGGCTTTGGATCGCCTGATGCCGCTCGTCGCCGAGGAGCTGCGCCGGATCGCCGCGCGCTACATGCAGCGCGAAGACCGCGACCATACCCTGCAGCCCACGGCGTTGGTCAACGAGTTGATGCTCAAGCTCATGCACCAGCGCGCCGTGCGGTGGGAGAGCGGCTCTCAGTTCTTCGGCTGTGCGGCGAACATGATGCGACTGATCCTGGTCGACCACGCCCGGGCTCGGCAGACCGTCAAGCGCGGCGGGCGCAGCAAACCGCTATCGCTGGATCTGCTGCCGGAGATGTCCGACGAGCAGGATCGGGCACTGATCGCCCTGGATGATGCCTTGCAGAGTCTGGCCACCGTCGACGAGCGGCAGTGCCTGATCGTCGAGCTGCGCTTCTTTGCCGGCCTGAGCCACCAGGAGATCGCTGCTGTTCTGGGAATCTCGGGCTCGACGGCAAAACGGGAATGGCGCACTGCTCGCCTCTGGCTGCACCGCGAGATGGGTGGTGCCTAGGTCGGAGTGATGCCATTGAGTCACGTTTTCACCGAGTATCTGCAATCCCTTTGCGCCGCGGGCGAGCCCGATTCCAAGAGCTTGGCTGGGCTGTGGGACGTGCTGCGCGACGTGCTGCGGCGTGAGATCCGGCGGCGCGGCCTGTGGGAGAGCTCGCCGAGCTTTTTGGGCATCTTTGGCCGGGATCGCTGGTATGGGTCCGAGTCGCGGGTCTCAGGTGGTGCGACGGCGGCCGACCGCGCGCTCGACCCGCTCGACGAGTTGGCGGCCGATTGCTACACCTTCGTCTTCATTCAGCGTCTGCAATGCTTGCGCGCTCAACTGCGGCTGAAGGAGAACATTGACGGCTTGGTGCTGCGCAACATTCGTAACTTCCTGCACGATACCCAGCGTCGGCATGATCCGCTGGGCTACCGGGTTTTTGTCATCGCCCATGGCGCGGTGGCCCGGCTGGTGCAGAACGAGAGGCTCTGGCTGCTGCGCGGTGGCGACAAGATCCGCAACGACTCGGTCTTCGGGTTCCAGCAAGAGTCGGAAGCGATTCCGTCCAGTGGGGGCGCCTTACGCCAGCTCGTACCGACCTGGAGCGACGAGTTGTTGCCCGACCTGGTGACCGCCCGTGGGCACCAGCGCCAGGCAGTGGTCAGCCGGCTCGCCGAGTTGCTTGCCGAGCTACCCGCGGGTGGGGTGGAGGTGTTCCGCTTCAAGGATCTGATCGATTCGCTCAAGTTTGGCGCCCGCTCGCGCTGGGCCGCGTGGTGGCAGGTCAGCCAGGGGGAGATCGCTTACGAAGATCGGGGTGATGACCTCGCCGAGGTCGTGCGAATCCTCCAGCCCGACACCGGGATCGAAGATCGTGACAGCTTTCGCCAACTGGTTGCCTGTGTCGACGGCCGGCTGCAGAGCGTTCGGGCCCAGCGCCGGACGCGCGATCATCTGGCAAAACTGTGGCACTTCCTGCAGGCATTCGCCGCGGAGCACGTTGCGGCGGAGCGCGGCGCCAGGGAGCACGACGCCGGGGGCGATCCGGCCACCGTCACCGCTCGTGCAGGGGCGGCAGACGAGCTACCCTCGTTCCGTGCGCTGTCGCAACAGCTCGACATTCCCCGGGATCGGTTCCGCGATTTGTTCGGTACGCTGAAGGAACAGCTCGAGCGTTGTCGAGAATCCACCTCGGGAATCCCGATTCTCGCCCAGCGAGAGCTGCAACTCTCGACACCGGCTGCAACGGAGGCCGCCAGCATGAGTCTGCACGATTTGCAGGAATCTCTCGGACGCCGAACGGCCGAGGCGTTGCGGCACGACCTGGCCCTTGACGCCGAGATTGCCGATCGGGCCTCCGAGCCGCCGCGACCCGGCGACGTCTTCACCTTCGTCGAGACCTCCGAGCTGGCGGTCAACTGGGCGGTGCTGTCAAGTGCGATGGAGAGGAGGCGTTGGCTGGTGGTCCCCGCCGACGTGATGCCGTTGATCGGCAGCGCCGACGTCGCGGTACCGGCGGCGTCGCCGACCGGCCCCCTGAGCTTGCGCTGTGCCTTCGGCCTATGGCTCGCCACCGAGCGCTTCGATGGACGGCAGCGGATCGGCTCGATCGATCTCGAGATCGTCGAACGGGCGGCGGCCAAGCAACAGGCCCTGACGGCGGCGGAGCCTATCGGCAGCGCCGAGGAGCAGGAGATCGATGTCGATCCCGCGTACCTCGATTGGCTCGACGAGCTGGCTGGGGCGCGCCAATCACTGACCGGCGAAGGTCTTGCTGGAGAAGGCCCTGCGGGTGAGAGTGTTGCTGGGGAAGGTCATGCTGGCAAGAGTTCGACTGCTTCGATCGATAGGGCTGAGCGAGCTCCGGTCAGCTGGCAGCGACGGCTCAGCACCCCGATCGCCCTCGCCGCGAGCCTTCTGCTCGCCCTGTCGATGGCGCTGACCGGCGGTCTGATCGTCGAGCGGCGCGAGAATCGAGATCTTCGGCGCCAGCTCGAGGGGCTCACGGAGAGCGCCGTCAATTTACCCTTCGCCTGGCTCGAGAGCCGCCAGGCACGTGGTGAGATGCAGGACCTGGTGTTGCCGGCAGACACGACAGCCTTCTTGCTGGTTCTTTCCCTGCCGCTCGGTGAACCCGAGGGTGCGGAGTATCGTCTCGATCTCTTCGCTGACGGCTCCGAGGAGTTGGTGGCAAGTTACGACGCCCTGCGTCGAGTCGCTGTGTCTGAGCTCACCGTGCTGTTGCGGCGTGCCTCCATGCCTTCCGGTGAGTACCGCCTGCGCCTCTCGCGCCGTGGCGAAGCGGAGCAGGAGATCGGCACTTACGGCTTGCGCCTCAGCGTCGAGTGAGTGGCTCGCCGAGCCTTCACCCCAGCACTCCGCTCAAGCCGCTCGCAGGATCTCTGTGGGCGAGGTAGTCTCTGCGCGTGATGAAGCTGCGGACAGCCCTGCTCTTTGTTCTCGCCGCCTATGGGGTGGGCTGCACCGAATCGCCGCGCAGTGACGATCGGCCTCTGCACACCCCGCGGCGGGACAACGTCGTCGTGATCACGATCGATACCCTGCGGGCCGACTCGCTCGGGGTCTATGGCAACCCCGGCGGCCATTCACCCCACCTCGACGCGTGGGCGGCGGACGCGGTTGTCTTCGACAACGCCATCACCGCCATCGGCACCACGTTCCCGTCGCACGCGACGCTGTTCACCGGTCTCTACCCCAAGCATCATGGGGTGCGCAAGAACGCGGATCGCCTGGACGACCGTTTCACCACCCTGGCTGAGGTGCTCGGGGACGCGGGCTACGAGACCGCGTCTTTCGTCAGCCTGCGGTCGATGGTGGGGCGCGGAGGCCTGCACCAGGGCGTCGCCACTGGCGACGGGATCGAGTCCCGTGGTCCCGTGCGGCCGGGGACCGAGATCAACGAACGGGCGCTGCCTTGGCTTTCGGCCCGAGGCGAACGGCCATTCTTCCTCTGGCTGCACTACTTCGAGCCCCACTCGCCCTATCCCTTGACCGACTTCGCCCGCCAGCAGCTGGCGGACTACGCCGGCCCGCTGGCGGACGGCGCCTCGGTCGAGACGTTCTACTCTCTCGGCAGCGAGATCCCCTGGACGGCGGAAGAGACGCGGGCGGTCCGGGCTCTCTACGATGGCCGGGTTCGTGATGCGGACCGCGCCGTAGGTGAGATTCTCCAGCGCTTGGGGCAGCTGGGGCTGCTGTCGGAGACCCTGGTGGTCGTCACCTCGGATCATGGCCAGGCTCTGGGCGAGCACGGCGCGATCGGTCACGGCTGGAAGTTGATTCAGCCGGTGTTGCATGTCCCCCTGATCGCTCACTTGCCGGGGGTCGAGCCGCGGCGGATCCGCCGTCGGGTCGGGTTGGTGGACCTGATGCCGACGATTCTGGATTGGCTCGGGCTACCCATCGCTGCCGAGCTCGACGGTACCTCGCTGCGACCCCTGCTGACCGATCAGCCGATGCCCCAGGCGACGTACTTCGCAGAGGTCAGGGATTCGAAGGATCCCCAGCCTCGAGATCGCTCGTTGGCGGTGTTCGACGCCGATCTCAAGGCCGTCTTCAGGCCCGGCGAGTGGAACCTCTATGACTTGGCGGGGGATCCCCAGGAGCTGCGACCCATGGCGCCGGACCTGCGCGACGATCGGCAGGCCGCCCTGCGGCGTCTGGCCGCTAGCTATCGCGACAGTGCGATCGAGGCGTCACGCCCCGACCTCAGCGACCAGGCGAGGCGAGAGCTCGAGGCTCTGGGCTATATCGAGTAACACCGGCGGCGGCCCAACGCCTGAGCGCGCTCTTGGTCGATGTCAAGACTCCGTACGCAGGGCCTCCACCGGTGCGATGGCGGCGGCACGCCGCGCGGGCAGGAGAATCGCCGGGGCTGCGACCAAGAGAGCGACCAGGACCGCCGCCGCCAGCACGACGGGATCATTGACGCTGGTGCCATGCAGCAGGTTGGCGATTAGCCGGGCGGAGGCGATGGCGAGGCCGATGCCGAGGGCGGCGCCGGTGATGACTAACCAGAGGCCCTGGCGGGCGATCAGCTGCAGCACGTCGCCGGCCCGGGCGCCCAGGGCTTGGCGGATGCCGATTTCCGCCGTGCGCTGTGAGACCGAGAAGGACAGCACCGCTAGCAGCCCGAGAACCGATACCAGAAGCGCCAGGCCGCCGAAGAAGCTCATCACCCAGGCGTTGAACATCGGCCGGCCGAGCCACACGTCCTGGGGCGAATCGAAGGTGCGAAAGGCGTGGATCGGCTGGCCCGGATCGATCGCCGCAACCGTCCGGGCGAGGTCAGCACGGGTGACCATAGCCTGCTGATCGAGGCGTAGCACGACGCCGAAGCTGGGGCTGCCCAACGATGGCAGGAAGGCCATGGGTCGTGGATCCCGCAGGGGCCCGGACTGGCGAATATCGCCCACCACGCCGACGATGGTGGCGTCCTCGACCCCTGCCGCGGTGAGCGAGACGACGTCGCCGATCGGGCTCCGATCCGGCCAGTATTGCTCCGCCAGCCCGCGGTTGATCAGGATCGATCGTGGGCCCTGCTCCGGGCCCTGGGCCATATCCCGCGGCTCGAGGAAGCGACCGGCGAGCAGCGGGACCCCGAGGGTTTGAAAGTACTCGGCGCTGACCTGCCGGTAGCTGGTCTGCGGCGGCCGGTCGCCCGGGTCCACCCCCGCCGGCAGGACCAGGGGGGTCGCGGTGTTGAGCAGGGTCAGCGGCAGGCCGCTGGTAGCGTCGGCTGAGCGCACGCCGGGCAGGCTCCGGGTGGCGCCGAGTACCTGGCGTTGGAAGCCTTCGCGCTGTTCGCGCTCGGGATAGCGCGCCGCGGGCAGGGCGACTTCGAACGTCACCAGGCGCTCGACGTCGAAACCGAGATCGACCTCGAGCAAAGTGCGGAAGCTGTGCACCAGGTGGGCCGCACAGGCCACCAGCAGAACCGAGAGGGCCACCTGCACCACCACCAGACCGGCACCGAGACGGCGTGCGGGGCGGTTCGAGGTGGCCGAGCGCAGGCCGAGGCCGCTCCACGAGATGCGTGAGGCGAGCATTGCCGGCAAGACACCGAAGAGCACCGCGGTGGCCAGGGCGGCGAGAAGCGCGAAGGCTAAGAGCCGCTGGTCGACGGCGATCCAGTCGAGCCGCGGCAGATAGCTCGGGCTGAGAGCGTGGAGCAGGCGCAGCACTCCCCAGGCGAGGCCCAGGCCGAGGGTGGCGGCCCCAGCCGCCAGCACCAGAGCCTCACCCAGCAGCCAGCGCCATAGCCGCCAGCGCGATGCGCCAAGTGCCAGCCGGACGCCGATCTCGCGCCGCCTCAGCGTGTTACGGGTCAGCATCAGGTTGGCGACGTTGGCACAGGCGGCGACCAGCACCAGGCCGACCGCGCTCCACAGGATCCACAGCGCCGAGCGCACCCGCGAGACGCTGGCCTCGCCGACCCGCTGGAGCGCCACGCCGACCTGAGCTTGGTCTTCTTGGGATCGCCAGGGCGGTGGCGACATGGCCGCCACCATTCGACTCATCGCGGCCTCGGTGGCTCGGGGATCGCGGTCGTGGAGGCGAGCGAAAGGGAAGAGGTAGTTGAAGTCACGCGGCACTTCGTCACGCGGCAGGGCGGCCGGCACGAAGAGCTCGCCGCTGCCGTAGGGCGGCAAGAAATCTTGCGGCAAGACGCCGACGATGGTGAAGCGCTCGGCCAGATCCCGCCGCGGCCCGAAGGCGGCGCTCCAGGTCATCTCCAACTCTCGGCCGAGCACGTTGGGGGCGCCGCCGAAGCGCGATTGCCACAGGGCGTGGGCGATCAGCACCTCGGCGACGGGCTCACCGTCGACCGGTGCCGGAGTGAGGTCGCGTCCGAGGATCGGACGGACGCCGAGCAAGCCGAAGAAGCCCGGGCTGACCGCGGCACCGGCCACGCGCTCGGCCCCGTCGTCGCCGATCAAATGGAAGACCAACGAATCCAGCACCTCGATCTCGGCCCATTCCGCCACCCCTTGGCGCAGGGTCAGAAACTGATGGGGGCTGAGCGGCGTGCTCTGGGAGAATTTCGTCCGTTCGCGCAGACGGAAGACCTGCTCGGCGTCTTCGTAAGGCAGGTCGCGGAGCAGGATCGCGTCGACGACGCTGAAGATCGAGGCGTTGGCGCCGAGGCCCAACGCCAGAGTGACGACAACCGCGGCGGTGTAGCCGGGGGAGCGCCGCAAGCCGCGCAAGATGGTGCCGAGCTCGGAGAAGAATGACATGAACAGCCTCCTCGTTTGAGTCGAGTTCATCGCCTCAGACCCGGCCGGGCGCGATTCGGTTCCCGCCGGTTTTACCGAATCGATTCCAGGTGGTGGGGGAAAAACCCACAACGATTCGTTGGACGCCCCCGCGGTTCATCGCTAGAGTTGCGCCGATGTCGATCAGCGTCTTCGAGCTCTACTCCGTCGGTATCGGTCCGTCGAGCTCCCACACTGTGGGGCCGATGCGTGCCGCGCGGCAATTTCTCGCCGGCCTCGCCGAGGCGGGGCGCCTGGAGGCTGTTCAAAGGGTCGAAGCACGGCTCTACGGCTCCCTGGCCTCCACTGGCAAGGGCCACGGCACCGATCGAGCCGTGCTCATGGGCCTCGAGGGGGAGGAGCCCGAAACGATCGATCCATCGTCGGTGCCAGAGCGGGTGGATCGCATCGCCGAAGACCACCGGATGCGCCTCTTCGGCCAACGCGACTTGGCCTTCGATCCGACGACCGATCTCCTCTTCTGCCTGCTCGAGACCCTGCCCCAGCACCCCAACGGCATGCGCTTCACAGCCTTCGATGCGGCGGGGGAGACGATCGACTCGCAGGTCTACTTCTCGGTCGGCGGCGGCTTCATCGTCGACGAGCACGAGGTGGAGGAGACCAACAAGGTCCACCCCGGTGGTCCCAAGGTGCCCCTTGCCTTCCGCTCGGGCGTCCAGTTGCTGGAGCTGTGCGAAGCCCACGGCCTGGCGATCTGGCAGGTGGTGATGGAGAACGAGAAGACCTGGCGCGAGGAGAGCGAGGTGCGCCGCGGGTTGCTCGAGATCGCTGCGGTGATGAGCGCCTCGATCGACCGCGGCTGCCATACCGACGGCATCCTGCCCGGTGGCCTGAACGTCAAGCGCCGGGCGCACCGTTTCTTCAAGAAGCTCGGGGGCGATGACGCCGACGCCGATCCTTTGACGGTGCTCGATTGGGTGAGCGTCTTCGCCATGGCGGTCAATGAAGAGAACGCCGCCGGCGGCCGGGTGGTGACCGCCCCGACCAACGGCGCTGCCGGCATCGTGCCGGCGGTGATCGAGTACTACAAGCGCTTCAAGGCGGCGGACGCCGAGCCCGAAGCGGTGGACGACGCCATTGTCCGCTTTCTGCTCACCGCCGGCGCCATCGGCATCCTATTCAAGGAGAACGCCTCCATCTCCGGCGCCGAGGTCGGTTGCCAGGGTGAGGTCGGTGTCGCTTGCTCGATGGCTGCCGCCGGTCTGGCTGAGGTCACCGGTGGCACCCCCGAGCAGGTGGAGAACGCGGCCGAGATCGGCATGGAGCACCACCTCGGACTGACCTGCGATCCGATCGGCGGTCTGGTGCAGATCCCCTGCATCGAGCGCAACGCCGTCGGTGCCAGCAAGGCCATCCAAGCCTCCCGCCTCGCCCTGCGTGGTGACGGTGATCAAAAAGTCACCCTCGATCAGGTCATCCGCACCATGCGCCAGACCGGCGCCGACATGATGAGCAAATACAAAGAGACCGCCCAGGGCGGCCTCGCGGTGCACGTGCCCGAGTGCTGAGCTGGGTCTGGCCGGGCCGTCGGTCGCGACAGTAATCGACAGTGATAGACTCGCGGGCCACCGTGGAATCTACAACTGGCTCGGACCGGCTCGATATCGCTCGGGTACTCGAGGGGCAATGTCTCTTCATCACCGGCGCTACCGGCTTTCTCGGCAAAGTGCTGGTGGAGAAGCTGCTGTGGTCCGTGCCGGGTGTCGGCAAGCTGCTGCTGCTGATTCGACCGGGCAGTGATCGGGACGCGGAGCAGCGCCTGCGGGATGAGATCCTCGGCGCGCCGATCTTCGCTCGGCTACGTGCCGTCCACGGTGACGCCTGGGCGGATTGGGCAGCGAGCAAGGTGGAGGCGGTGGCTGGCGATCTGGCCGAGGACCACTTCGGGCTCGATGACGCAGCGTATGGCGAGCTCTGCCGACGGGTCGATCGGGTGGTGGGCAACGCCGCGACAGTGACCTTCGATGAGCGCCTCGACCTGTCGCTCGCGCTCAACGCCCGCGGCGCTCAACGCACCCTGTCCTTGGCGCGCGACGCCGGCAACGTGCCGCTGCTGCACGTTTCGACCTGTTTCGTTAGCGGCCGGCGGACCGGCTCGATTGCCGAGCAGGTGGTAGACGAAGGAGCGCTTGATGCTGCTGCGGCCCTCGAGTCACTCGAGGCGGCTTGCACGAAGCTCGAGGCGGCGGGTGAGATGCAGGATGCCGTCTGGGTGGCAGCCGGTGCCGAACAGGCCGAACGCTTCGGCTTCAATGATGTCTACACCCTGACCAAGGCCCTCGGCGAGCGCCTGCTGGCGCGTGAGCGGGGCGCCGTGCCTCTGGCGATCCTGCGGCCGGCTATCGTCGAAAGCGCCGCCAAGGAGCCCATTCCTGGCTGGATCGAGGCGGTTCGGGTATCGGATCCTCTGCTCGTCGCCTACGGCCGTGGGCGGACCGAAGAGTTCCCTGGTAGCGCAGACGCCCCACTGGAGCTGATCCCGGTCGACCATGTCGTCCACGCTCTGATCACGGCGTTAGCGACCCTGTCGGAGCGCGGTGACGAGTCCTCTGGCGACGACGCCATCCCGGTGTATCAGCTCGGCTCGAGCCGCAACCCGATCAACCTCGGCCGCCTGATGGCCTTGGCACGCCAGGGTTTTGCCCAGACTCCGCTGCGCAACGAGGCCGGCCAGCCGATCGAGGTGCCGGCAGCGCGTTTCACCGAGCCCGAGCGCTACCGTCAAGGGCTGATAGCGCAGCGCAAGAAGGTGAGGGCTCTGGCTCGCTGGATCCCACGCCGTAAGACTTCGCGCGCGCGCTTGGCTCTGGGTAGCGCCGAGCGGACCTTCGATCATCTCATCCACTTACTCGAGGTCTATCGGCCCTATATGAGCCACAGGGCAACCTACGACGACACCTGCACCCGCCAGCTCTGGGAAGGCCTCTCGGCGGCCGATCAAGCGACCTTTTCCTTCGATGTCACGGCGATCGACTGGGCGACCTACGTCGCTGACCTTCATGTGCCCGGCCTGGTGCGCTTCGCCCTGCGGGCCGAAAGCGGTGCGCCTGTGCCAGCGCCAGAGGCCGAGCGCGAGTCTCGGGCGGACATTCTGGCACGGGCCGCCGAGCACGCCGCAGCGGCAAACACCCTCTTCGATCTCTTCGCCGCTACGGCGAAAGCCTACCCGGACACCATGGCGCTGCAGACGTTTCGCCACGGCCATTGGCTGCGCTATACCTACGACCAGGCCCTCACCACCACTGCCAACGTCGCCTGGCGCTTGGCCGAGGGCCACAGCATTGGTCGCGGTGACCGGGTCATTCTGTGGTCGACAGGTCGCCCTGAGTGGGTGCTCACCGCCTTGGCGGTCCATCGCATCGGGGCCACCATCGTGCCGCTCGATCCCCAGTGGCCGGTGGCGGAGGTGGCGCAGGCGGCGGCTCTGGTGGAGGCCAAGCTGGTGTGTGCTGCGCCGGGTCAACCGGAGGACGAGCTGATCGCCGCGCTGGCGAACGAAAATCTCGAAGCGTCGGTGGTGACCTTGTCGGCGCCCTGGGTGCCCGAAGCCGATGTCGGACTGCTGCCTGGGGCAGAGGTTAGCGAGTCGACACCCGCTGAGGGGGCGTCGGGCGACTTGGCGAGTATCATCTTCACCAGTGGCACCACCGTGGCGCCGAAGGCGGTGCCACTGACCCATGCCAACTACCTGGCCAACGTGCGGGACCTGGTGCCGCTGATGCATCTCACCCACGAGCGCCTGCTCTCGGTGTTGCCGATCCATCACGTTTTCGAGCAGATGGTCGGGCTGCTGGTGCCGATGTCGGGGGGCAGCACTTTCAGCTATGTGGCCGAGATCAAGCCGGCCGAGATCAG
>JBCCGX010000196.1:0-11588 GCA_039029035.1 Acidobacteriota bacterium
ATTCTTATTCTTTTTGTCTTGTCATCTCTCTTACTTGTCTAGAACTTGGAACAGCACCTCCGTGCGGCAGAAGTTGATTTGAGCAAGGAAAGATCGACTTCTCGGTGACCCAAGACCATCGGTGGCTCGCCTACACCCAGGCGAGCTCGCTGGACGGCGACCTCGTCCTCATCGAGGGCTGATCGGAGCCGCTAGGGCGCGGACAAAGTGTCGGCTATCTAGCAGGCCGCGGTAAAAGTCAGTCCGCGCTGCGAGCGGATCTTCTCCGCCATCTCGAGGTCTCCGGCCGACCTGATCGCTGTTTCACGGCGCGAATCAGGGCCACTCGAGCGACTCCACAAGATGTCTTGACAAGGGGAACGGGTCGCCCTAGCATACGCTGCACTTGATGTATCCATTGTATACAATAATGCATCGACGACACCGAATCACCGCTCAGTGATGGGTGTCAGAACCCTGGAGACCTGTCATGAGACGAGCCACAACCTCAGCCCGCGCTAGCATTCTGTTGCTGCTGATCTGCACCCTGACGGCGATTTACTCGACCGAGCCGGTCATCGCACAAGACGGTTCGGCCATCGGCAGGATCGACGGGGTGGTGATCGGCAACGACGACACCGGGCTCTTGGAGGGAGCCAGGGCGCACATCGAAGGAACTCGGTTCGAGGCCTACTCCAACAGCCAGGGTTATTTCGTCTTGCGCGACGTTCCGGTCGGGACCTACCGGGTCGAAATCAGCTTCGTGGGTGCCCCCTCAGTCGCCCAGGAGGTCGAGGTTGCGAGCGGTGCTACGACGTCGGTGACTGTGAATCTGGAGATTTCCGGAGGCGGCAACTTCAGCGAGGAGATTCTGGTGGTCGCGCCAGAGAAGTCCAAGGCGCTCAATGTCGAGATCGCAGCGGTCGAGAAGGTCAGTGTGATCTCGGCCGACAAGGCCGGTACTTTCCCCGACATCAACGCTGCCGAAGCCATCCAGCGCCTGCCCGGGCTCTACATGGACAACGATCGCGGCGAAGGACGCTTCGTATCGGTACGCGGCGCCCCGAGCAGCTTCAACCGGGTCAAGCTGAACGGCATGAGCCTGGGTAGCCCGGAAAGCAACGGTCTGAGCGTCCCGCTCGATGTTTTCCCGGCAGCGCAGTTGTCGCAGATCGAAGTCACCAAGTCGGTACTCCCGAGCCAGGACGCCAACTCGGTCGGTGGCGAAATCAACCTGGTGACACCGACCGCCTTCGGCTCCGGCAAATCCAACACCTCGGTCAACCTGCAGGCCGGGCAGCACGACCTCAGCGACCGCTTCCGGGGTGGCTCCTCGGCGAGCCACGCCCGTGTTTTTGGTGACTCGGATCAGTACGGCTTCCAGATCCACGCCAATTACGACCAGAGCAACCCGTGGGGTGAGACCGTCGAAGCCTCCGACTGGGATCGGACGGACGATATCCCCGGCTTCGAAGATGTCGAGCCGCTGATCGTCGACGACATCGAGTTGCGCAACCAAGAGGTGACCCGCGAACGTTGGGGTGTCGGCACCACCTTGGAATGGAAGCCCAGCCACTCCACCCGCTACTACGGCTCGATCTCCTTCAACCGCTTCGTCGAAGACGAGTACAGGGATCGTTTCGTCCACGAGCTCGACGATCGTGGCGACGTGGCGACGGATCGACCGATCGTGGTCAGCCCTCCCAGTGGCTCGGAGAGCGATGGTGGTATCCCCACGGTGACACGAGTCACGTTCGAGGATCTGTCGCGGATCGAGCGTGAGTGGCAGAACGACTACACGCCGCAAGATTTCACCGTCTTCAGCGGCGGCGGCGAGATCACTCGACGCAACTGGTTGACCGATTTCCGAATCGGCTACTCCGATACCTCCGAGGAGCGCACCCGCGATGTGTTGGAGTACCGCCTGGCGAGCGGCTCGATCGTCGAATTCGACGCCACCGCAGATCCGCTGCTGCCCCGTCTCACCCACCTCGGAGGCCCCGACCCCTACGATCCGTCGGCCTACAACCTCAACCTGTTGCGGCTGCGGCGCAACTTCCGCTTCGACGAGGTCCTCACGGTGTCGAGCAATGCCTCGTTCTACAAAGACCTCGAGCGAGGGTCTCTGTGGACCACGTTCGGTGCCCGAGCCACGATCCGCAGCCGCGAGCACGACACCTCCGACGACCGTTGGGAGCCCGGCGCCATCGACATCAGCCTGGCCGACGACCGCTTCCTACGCCCCGAAGCCAATGGCTCTTTGCTCGACGGCACCTACAACTACGGTCCGAGCGTCGACCGTGGTCGCATCGGAGATCTGTTTCGCGACCGCGATACTTTGCTCGAGTTCCAGGTCGAGGACTCGTTCTTCGGTGAGCTCGAGGACGACTATCAGGCCGACGAAGACGTTTATGCCGCTTACCTCCAAACCGAGTACCGGATCGGCAACTGGACGATTCTCGGCGGCCTGCGTTTCGAGCAGACCGACTTCACCGTCGATGGCTTCGGCGTGCTGGCTCCGGAATCCGGCGACGACCAGATCGTGCCGGTGTCCAATGCGTCGAGCTATTCCGATGTCTTTCCTGGCCTGCACCTGCGCTGGGCGCCGGCACCCGACGTCGTCGTCCGCGCTTCGTGGGCCAACACGATCCGCCGGCCGAATTTCAACGCGCTCATCCCAGCCTCGCAAATCGACGAGGAAGACCAGCAGATCGACGCCGGCAATCCTGACCTCGAACCGTTCGAGTCGTCGAACATCGATCTCAGCCTGGACGTCTACTCCAAGAAATGGGGGGTTTTCGGAATCGCTCTGTTCCGCAAAGACATCGAAGGGTTCTTGATCGACACCGAGGATCAGGTGGTGGGAGGACCGTTCGACGGCTTCGCCCTGTTCTCGATCGCCAATGGCGAGGACGGTTTCTTGCAGGGCATCGACCTCACCTACACCAAGACTTTTCGCTCCGGTTTTGCAGTCGACCTCAACGCGACCTTCACCGACTCGGAAGTCGGGCTCGACTTTCGCCAAGACGAAACGCTGCCGCTCGAGGGCCAGACCGATCTGACCGGTTCACTTTCGTTGAGCTATACCCACGGCAAGTTCTTCGGCCGGCTGGCTTACAAGCTAGTCGACCCGTTCGTCGACTCGATCGGCAACCCAGGCGAGGATCAATTCGAGATCGAGAACGAACGGTTGGGATTGAAGCTCATCTACACCCTCAACGAGCGCTACGCCCTCTCGGCGCAAGCGGACAACCTCAATGATCAACACCTCGAGGTGATCCGTGGAGACCGCTTGCGGCTGCGCGAGAACGAGCGTAACGGCTGGCGCGGCAGCCTCGGTCTCACCCTCCGGTATTGAGCAGCGGAACCGGAAACGAGGACTGAAGTATGACCCCCACTGTTGCTCGGCCCCGGCCCGATCTCAGGTCCTTGCGCGCCGCCGACATCCCCGAATCCTCGACCGTCGCGATCGCTGATCTGGCCGCCAAACTGCGCCGCGAAGGCGCTTCGGTGGTCGACTTCTCGGCCGGACGTGCTGCCGAAGCCACCGCCGAGGCCATCTGCGACGCTGCCCACGAAGCTCTCCAGCGCGGTGACACCCACCAGACAGAAGCGCGCGGTCGGCCGGACTACCTGGAGGCCTGTGCCGACAAGCTATGTCGGGACAACGGCATCGATCTCGATCCCGCCCGCGAGCTGATCGCAACCCTGGGCTGCAAGCAGGGTCTCGTCTTGGCCTTGCTCAACCTGATCAATCCCGGCGACGAAGTGATCATCGAAGATCCTTGTTTCGTCAGCTACGCACCGACCATTCGACTGCTAGGTGGCGTGCCGGTGCCGGTGCCGCTGCGGCCCGAGCGCGGATTCCGCTGGTGCGCCGATGATCTGGCGGCGGCGATCGGACAGCGTACTCGGGTGATCTTGTTCTGCAGCCCGCACAATCCCACCGGCATCGTCCATCAGCGCGAGGATCTGCAAGTGATTGCGGATGCCGCGATTCGCAATGATCTGGCGGTAGTGGCCGACGAGATCTACGAGAGTGTCACATGGAACGGGCGCCAGCACCTGCCGATCGCCACGCTGCCCGCGATGGCCGAACGGACCGTCGGCCTGATGGGCCTGACCAAGACCTACAGCATGGGCGGCTGGCGTATCGGCTACGCTTACGGTCCACAGACCCTGATCGGGTCGATGGTAAAATCTCAGCAGCACCTCATGACCTGTGCCAGCTCTTTCAGCCAGGCGGGAGCCCAGCGCGCCTTGGAGCCCGAGGTCACGCGCTCGATGCACACCTTGTGGCAGGACTGGGAACGACGGTGCGCCTACGTCACGGAGGCGTTGAACGGGCTCCCGGGCCTCGAGGTCATGATGCCCGAAGGGGCCTTTTACGCCTGGATAGATATTCGCGAAACGGGCCTGGGCTCCCATGAGCTGGCACATCGCCTGCTCAGTGAGCGACAGGTCGCGGCGGTCCCGGGCGGTGCTTTCGGCAGTCGTTCGGACGGCTATCTACGGGTCACTTGCGTGCGCGGCTGGCCTGAGCTCAGGGATGGGGTGGCGCGCATCAAAGCGTTCCTGGAGGATCTATGAGTCGCCCGGTCGCCACCAGTCTGACCGTCCTGTTGATCGCGGTGTGGTCGATCACGTCGTCCGCCGCCCTCGACGCCGAGCAGGAGGAGGCCGATCGTCGCATCGGCACACGCGCCGATCGCCAGGCACTATTCGACGAGCTGATCGCCAAGACACTTGCACGCGAAGCCTTCTCGGAGATCAAGAACCGGCGCCTCGGGCTCAATGTCGAGGCTGCGATGCGCGCCACCGAGGATGATGTGGTTGGCGCGGCCAGCGAGTCGGAGCTGTTCTATGCTCTGGTTCGGCTCAGCAACGCCCGGCGCGATCGTCACTTGCGGGTGCGACCTGTCGACGGAGGCTTGCGCATCGCCGACTACGATCTCGCGGCCAGCACCAACTATCCCGGACTCGATCTCGAAGGGTCCGGTCCGCCGACGGCGCCGATCCGCTTCGCGGTCGACTACGGCGCGGCACCGCGGCGCCATGTGCTGTTCGTCGGAGACCTTGGCGAAGGCGTCGAGCGCTGGGCCGCAGAGGCTCCGCTCGCCGTCGGCGACGTTGTCGTCGCGATCCAAGGCGAGCCGACACCCACCTTCATGGCGCGGATCGAGCCGTACCACCGCCACTCGACCGTCAACGGTTTCTGGGTCAAAGCCGCCGAAGCTCTGAATCGCAAGACACCGATCTTGCCGCCCGCGTTCTATGGCGATGATCTGGCGCTGACTCTAGAGAAGGCCAGCGGCCGGCGCTACAGCGTCCGCCTGCCTTACCTGCCCGCCAGCGCTATTGCGTGGCAAGGTCACGGCGTGCGCAGCTTCCCGGGCTTCGAACGAATCGCGGAGTTCGGCACCTTCGACCTCTACCGTCACACCGGCGGCCGGGATGTGCTGGCCCTCGCCTGGCGCCGCTTTGGCGGCACCTTGGTCGAAGATATCGATGCTCTGATCGACCTCGCCAGCGAGCGTGGCTGGCTCGATCACGACCTGATCTGGGACGGCACTCGAAGCCGCGGTGGCGGCCGCGGCGCCTACGCCCTGCAACGGCTCTCGCCTAGGCCGTTCAAAACGACCTTCGGCAACCTCCGGCTGAGCGACACGACCTTGCCGTTCATCGAGCTCAAGCGCCAGCAGTTCGAGGAGCGGCAGCTGAGCGACGGCGCGCCCGAAACCATCGACGATGGCACGTGGTTGATGGGATGGTTGGAGGGCGACGTGCTCAAAGGCCTCGCCGCCGGCCAGGACTACTCCAACACAGTGCCCTTCAAGACCGCCCACGCTCCGGCCTGGTCGGACGGCATCCTGGAGCCCGCGGAACGCCATTTTCGGGGCCGCATGATCTGCCTGTTCGGCCCCTACGGCGGCTCGCACCTCGATCAATTCGCCGCTATCGTGGTCGATAACGGTCTGTGCCACACCCTCGGTATGCCGACCGGCGGCTACAGCAATACCTGGGAGTGGGAAGAGGTCGTCAAGTTCCATGACGGTCAGCCAGTGGTCGAATTCATGTGGAGCATCGGCCACACCGTACGCCCGAACGGCGAGGTGCTGGAGGGTAACCCCGCCGAGATGGACGAGCACATCCCAACCACCCGCGAGAACTACCTCGTCTATCACGATCGCCTGCTGAGTCGGGCGCTGCTGCTGCTCGGAGACTGAGCCCATGTGGTCGCGCTACCGGGCCCTCTCCCTGGGCGCTCGAATCCTGATCTGGATGGCTGTCGGAGTGGCGGTCGGAGTCGTCTTCGGCCCGGCCGCCACTCGCGTCCAACCGTTGGGTGACCTGTTCATTCGCCTGCTGTTGATGGCGGCGATTCCACTGGTGTTCTTCAACCTGATTGCCGGCATCACCAGTTTGGCGGATGTCGGCATCCTCGGGCGACTCGGCTTGCGCACGGTCGGCTTCTATCTACTCACCACCACCCTGGCGCTCACCGTCGGCATCGCCATGGCGAGCTGGTTCGAGCCCGGGCGGGGTATGCAGCTCAGCGAACCCGTGTCGCGCGAGCTCGGCGAGGTGCCCGAGGTCGCCGACGTCGTTCTCGGGCTGGTGCCGAGCAATGTTTTCGAGGCTTTCAGCTCGGCCAACGTCGCCCAGGTGGTGGTGTTCGCGATCTTGCTCGGCATCGCGGCCCTGACCCTCCCGGAGGCGCGCAAGCTTGCTCTGCAGGAGTTTTTCGCCCTGGCCGCGGAGTTGTTGCGCGCGTTGGTCGAGCTCGTGCTGCGTTTCGCGCCGGTTGGTGTCGGGGCCCTGGCAGCGGCCACGACCGGCGAGTACGGCAGCGCCATCTTCGGGCCACTCGCCAAGTTCATCGTCGCGGTTTGGTCGGGCCAGGCCGTGATGGTGGGTGTCTACATGCTCTTGCTGGTGCTGCTGACGAGCCATCGACCATGGAACTGGCTACGCGCCACTGGTCCGCTCTACGCCACGACCGCCGCCACCTGCAGCAGCCTGGCGAGCCTGGTGGTGGCGATGGATGTCGCCGAGCAGCGGCTGAAGCTTCCCAAGCGGGTCTACAGCTTCACCCTGCCGCTCGGAGCCCAGCTCAACAAAGACGGCACCTCGATCATGCTCACCGGCGTCCTGCTCTTCACCGCACAGGCCGCCGGCGTGGAATTCACCCTGCCGCGGCTCGTGACGATCCTCCTGATCGGCTTGATCTTGTCGGAAGGCTCTGGCGGCATCCCCGGCGGCGGCCTGGTGATCGCCCTGATCTTCGTCGAAGCCTTCCATTTACCGCTCGAGATCGCCGGCATCGTGGCGGGCATCTATCGCCTGATCGATATGGGATCGACCACCATCAACTGCATGGGCGATCTGACCTGGACCACCATCCTGTCCGAGCTCGAAGCGCGGCGGGAAGCGAAAGAGGAATCCCGATGAGGCTCACGTCGAGGCGTTTCGCCACCGGCTGCCTCGTGGCCGCCCTGGCCTCCCTGCTACCGTTCGCAGCGCCGGCCGCGTCGGCAGACCCGGCTGAGGTCGCGTTGGCCCAGCGTGAGTGGCGCTTCGTCGGACCCGACCGCGGTGGCCGCGTCAACGCGGTGGTCGGGCACCCCACCGAGCGCCTGAAGTTCTATGCCGGCTACACCGGCGGCGGGGTGTGGATCACCGAAGACGGAGGGCACCACTGGCGCAACGTCTCCGACGGCCAGATCACCACCGGCTCGATCGGCGCCCTGGCCATCTCGACGTCGCATCCCGAAGTGCTCTACGTCGGCACCGGCGAGCACGCTCTGCGCGGCGACGTCAGCCACGGCGATGGTGTCTACCGTTCGGCGGACGGCGGCGAGACCTGGACCCATGTCGGGCTGAAAGAGACCCGGCAAATCTCACGTATCGTCATCCACCCGGCGGACCCAAACACCGTGTGGGTCGCGGCAATCGGCCACTTCGCCGGGCCCAACCCGGAGCGCGGCGTGTTTCGCAGTCGCGACGGCGGCGCCACCTGGCAGCGCGTGCTGTTCACCGACGAGCAATCCGGCGCCATCGATCTGGTGATCGACCCGAGCCGGCCCGAGGTGCTGTTCGCTGCCCTGTGGCATATCCGGCGTTACCCCTGGGGCATCCGCAGTGCAGGCTCCGGCAGCCGCATCTATCGGACGCGGGACGGGGGCGAGTCCTGGGAGGACCTGACCCTCAAACCTGGCCTACCCACCGGCGAAGTCCGGGAGCGCATCGGACTAGCACTCTCGCCTTCGAAGCCGGGCCGAGTCTGGGCCCTGGTGACGTCCGAGATCGAACGCGGCCTCTACCGCAGCGACGATGACGGTGCGACCTGGGTCAAGACCACCGACGACGTCCGCCTGTTCGCCCGTGCCTACTACTACATGCACCTGCACGCCGATCCGGTGGACGCCGACCGTATTTACTCACCGGGAGAGTTTTTCTTCGTTTCCAACGATGGCGGCAAAACCTTCGAGGAGATCCCGACCCACCATGAGGACCATCACGACCTGTGGGTCGATCCTCACGACAACCGTCGCATGATCGACGGTTCGGACGGCGGCGCCATGATTTCGTTCAACGGCGGCAAGAGCTGGTCGACGCTGTTCAATCAGCCGACCGCCCAAATCTACACGCTCTCGGTCGACGATCAGTTTCCTTACCGCCTCTACGGTGCCCAGCAGGATTGGGGCACGCTGTCTCTATCGAGCCGCCCGGCCCGGAAGAACGGTCGTCGGGCAGGTGAAGACGAGTACGATCCCCTGGTCTCCGAGACCGGCTACACCCAGGTGCATCCAGAAGATCCGAACATCCTCTTCATCAGCGATCACCACTGGCTGTTTCGCCACGACCGCCGCACGGGCGTTAACCAGTACATCAGTCCGCGGGATGAAAACTACTATGGCTGGGGTACCCGCGACATAGAGTATCGTTTCTTCTGGACCTTCCCGGTGTTGCTATCGGAGCACGCCCCCCACGCCCTCTATGTCGGTTCGCAATATGTCCATCGCAGTCTGGATGAAGGCAACAGCTGGCAGGTCATCAGCTCCGACTTGACACTGGCCGATCCGCGTACGATGGAGCTGACGCCACTCTACGGCCGGGACGTGTCTGTCAACGGCCCCTATTGGGGGCCGATCACCCGCGACAGCAACGGCGACAACTGGTTCGCCACCCTTTACACGCTGGCCGAGTCGCCGCTGCGTCCAGGTCTACTCTGGGCCGGCTCCGACGACGGCTTGATCCACTTGACCCGCGACGGCGGCGGCAGCTGGCATCACGTGACGCCGAAGACAATCCCCGAGCACACTCTCATCAGCCGCATCGAGCCATCGCCCTACCACGATGGCACTGCCTACGTTGCAGCAACGCGCTACAAGCTGGATGACTTTCGCCCCATCCTGCTCCGCACCGAGAACTACGGGGCCAGCTGGCGTGAGATCACGCGGGGACTCCCCGACGACGACTTCACCCGCGTGATTCGGGCCGATCCGGTACGCCCTGGCCTGCTCTTCGCCGGCACCGAGACCGGCGTCTACGTCTCACTCGACGACGGCGAGCACTGGCGGCGCATGCAGCTCAACCTGCCGCACGTGCCGGTGCACGACATGAAGATCAAAGACGGGGACCTCGCGCTCGCGACCCACGGTCGCGGCTTCTGGATCCTCGACGACCTGAGCGTGCTGCGCCAGGTCGACGCCGACCTCCTGGCGCGCCCCGCCCATCTGTTCACACCCGATCCCTGCGTGCGCTTCCACCGCCCCGGCTGGCGCAATGTCGCCAGCGTGTTCTACCACCTGCGGAGTCCGGCCAAGCAGAGCCTCGAGCTGGTGATTCGCGACGCCGCCGGTCGGCGCGTCCGCAGCGTCTCGGCCGTGCTCGATGGCGCAGGTAGCCCACTACCGAACCACACGGGTATCCATCGCTTCGACTGGGACCTGCGCTACCCCGGAGCCGAAGATCTCGAAGGCGTCGCCACACGCGGCAACCGCAAGATCGGACCGCTCGCAGTTCCAGGTCGCTACTCAATCGAGTTGGTGGTCGATGGCACGCGCCACACTCAGTCTCTCCAAGTGCTGCCGGATCCGCGTAACCCGGCGTCGCGCGACGATCTGCAAGCGCTCTTCGATCTTCAGCTCGCCATCCGCGACAAAGTGACAAAGGTCAACCGAATCATCCTCGACATCCGCGCGATCCGTCGGCGCATTCGAGAGCTTGCGGTTGAGA
This sequence comes from Acidobacteriota bacterium, assembly GCA_039029035.1. GTDB lineage: Bacteria > Acidobacteriota > Thermoanaerobaculia > Multivoradales > J023 > JAAELT01. The sequence continues at coordinate 10,222 of JBCCGX010000196.1, forward strand.
AGGGTCTCGAAGCAGCAGGGGAAGCCAGATCCCACGAGCTCTATCTGTTCGAGGATCAGCTGATCCAGTTCGACGCCATCTACCGGATGGAATTCCATGCCAAACCGATCAAGCTCAACGACAAGCTCTACATCTTGGCGGGTCGCGTCGGGCGAGGCGAAGCACGGCCAACCGAGGCCCAATATGCTCTGTTCCGGGAGCTCGCAGGCGAGGTCGACACGGTGCGCGCACGGCTCGCTACCTGGAAAGAAAACGAGCTAGCGACCTTCAAAGCGGACGCCGGGGCACCCTAGCGGGCTCAGTCGCTATCGTCCTCGAAGCGTTCGGCGATATTGGCCCAAGCCAGCGTCACGTGCTGCTCGCTGAGCTGGCGAGCACGGTCGGAATCGCGGTCGGCGATGGCCTGTACCAGAGCCACGTGCTCGGCATGACCGGTCTCGGGCCGATCAGTCTTCACCCACTCGCTGCCCCGGAGCAGCTCGGCGAAGGCCCACATCGCCAGCCACTGCTTCTCCAGGAAAACGTTGTCCGCCGCTCGAGCGACCAGGTGGTGGATCTCTTTGTTGCACAGCAGCAGACGGGAGCGGTCGCCGGCTTCGAGAGCCTTGCTGGCTCGCTTCAGTGCCTGGCGCATCGCTGCCAAATCGACTTCGGTAGCCCGCGCCGCAGCGAGCTCAGCGCAGGCGCTCTCGACCACCCGACGCGTCTCGTAGGCTTGTTTCGCCTCCTCGAACGAAGGATCTCGCACGAAATAGCCGCGATGAGGGTACCCCACCACCAACCCCTCGCTTTCGAGCCGGCGCAGAGCTTCACGCACCGGCGTGCGGCTCACCTGCAGCCGATCCGTCAGCTCCTTCTCCGCCAGCCGGCTGCCCGCGTCGTAGTGACCGGTCACGATCGCCGAGCGCAAACGATCCAAGACCTGATCGAAAAGACGCTGGTCGGGTCGAACAGTGAGCGGACGGTCGTAGTCGATCTTGGGGATAGTGGGCCTCGAGGCGAAGTGAGCTCCTCTAGCCACCGAGCATGCCGATGGTATTAGACGAATTCTATGGCAAACGCCGCCGGCGGGACGCAGCCATTTCCCGCCGGCGGAGGGAGTGCCCGCCGGGCTCGGCCTTGTGGAGCCGGCCAGGTTGCAAAAAAGCCGCGGCGATTGCCGCGGCTGGAAGGCATGACAGGTTATTGAGAGCCTGCGACCTAGGGCGTTTCGGTCGCGTCGGCTACGGTCGCGCCGGCTTCGGTCGCATCGGGTTCGGTCGCGTCAGCAGGCGGTGCGCCAGCGACGTCACCAGCGGTGGCAGGGGGCGGATCCTCGGTGGGAACATCCGCTCCCTGGTTCTCCACCTCGTCGGTCAAGCCGGGCC